>JAGNRR010000168.1 GCA_017988595.1 Chitinophagaceae bacterium | reverse complement strand
CAAAAATAACCTCGTCCATTTTACTTCCAGTATCAATCAATGCTGTAGCTAAAATAGTTAATGAGCCTCCACCTTCTACTTTTCTGGCTGCGCCAAAAAATCGTTTTGGTTTTTGCATGGCATTTGCTTCCACACCTCCACTCAATACTTTTCCACTTGAAGGCGAAACCGTATTATGTGCTCTAGCCAAACGTGTAATACTATCTAATAAAATAACCACATCATGCCCTACTTCTACTAATCGTTTTGCTTTTTCTAATGCTACTGTCGAAACTTTTACATGTTTATCTGCTGGCTCATCAAATGTAGATGCTATCACTTCTGCTCTAACACTTCGTTCCATATCGGTAACTTCTTCAGGGCGTTCATCAACTAATACAATCATCAAATAACATTCAGGATGATTTGCAGCAATGGCATTTGCTACTTCTTTCAGCAACACTGTTTTTCCCGTTTTGGGCTGAGCCACAATTAATCCTCGTTGTCCTTTTCCAATTGGCGAAAACAAATCCATGATTCTAGTGCTATAATTATTTGGCGTAGTGGATAAATTTAATTTTTCAAATGGAAACAATGGTGTTAAATAATCAAAAGGTACTCGATCTCTTACAAGCTCTGGCGATTTTCCATTTACACTTTCTACTTTCGTTAAAGCAAAATATTTTTCGCCTTCTTTTGGAGGTCTTACATTTCCACGAACCGTGTCGCCAGATTTCAAACCAAATGTTTTTATTTGTTGTGGCGAAACATAAACATCGTCTGGTGAACTTAAATAACTATAGTCACTGCTTCGCAAAAATCCATAATTTTCAGGCATCATATCCAATACCCCTTCGGATGAAATTAATCCATCATACTCCAATACAAAACTTGGTTTCTTTTTATTTTCTTGTTCGTTATTGTTTCTATTTTGTTGATTTGGATGCTGTTGATTTGGATGTCTTTGTTGGTTTGGATGTTGATTCGGGTTTTTATTTAATTGATTTGGATGTTGAGGTTTTGGGTTTTGTTGATTTGGATTTGGATTTGGGTTTTGGTTTTGTTGATTCGGGTTTTGCTGATTTGGGTTTTGATTTTGTTGATTAGGATGTTGTCGTTGTAGATTATTTTTTTCAATTTTTTCTAATCGAGCATCATGATCAATTTTTTTACGAAATGGTTTTTCGTTTGATGAATTTTCCTCTGTTTGAGCAACATTTTCTTCTTTTGTTTTTAATACTTCAGGAATAACACTTTCTTGAACATCTGCATTTATTGGTGCAGCTTCTTCAGTTTTTACTTTTTCTGCTTTTGCAGGTTTTTCTATTTTAGGCTTTGCCGCTTTTTTAATCGGTTTTTTTTCTACAACTACAGCTTCCTCTTTCTCTGTTGCTACTTCAGTAAACAAAACTGCAGGTTCTTCTTTTTTTACAATTTTTTTCTTTACCACTTTTTTCACTTCTTTCTTCACTTCTTGTTGTTCTGTCATAGGTTCATTGCTTGAGGATACGGCTTGCGTATCAATTATTTTATAGATGATATCTTGTTTTTCTAGATTCTCGTTTAAAGTGATATTCATTTTTTTTGCAAGGTCTTGCAATTCTGGAACAATCATGTTGTTCAGTTGATTAAAATCAAAATTCATTTATGTATTATTTGGGATTTGTTAATTTGCATTAAATAGTAATTATCTATACTTGAAATAGAAAGATTAAATAAAATTTTTTTTTGAAAATTAAAATTCTAAAAAGGAATTTAGAATTTGTTTCACTTCGTTATGCAATTTTACGTTGCTATTTTTAATTTTCAAAATTTATTTTAAAATTGTGCCCAAGACTGGATTCGAACCAGCAAGCCCTAAACGAGCACTACCACCTCAAGGTAGCGTGTCTACCAATTTCACCACCTGGGCGTGGAAAGCGCAAAGATAAGTTCATTTTTTTTTGAAACCTTTATTTTTTCAATCCAATTCTAATGCAAGTACCTTTTCCTACTTCACTCCATTTTACAAACAATTCGCCATGATGATAATCTTCGATAATTCTTTTGGCTAATGACAAGCCTAAACCCCAACCTCTTTTTTTGGTAGAAAATCCTGGTTTAAAAACTCGATTAAAATTTTTGCTGGCAATGCCATAACCATTATCCTCAAAATCAATTTTTATTTCTTTCAACGTTTCATGTAAGGTTATTTTCAAAAAACCTTTTCCTCCAAGCGCATCCAGTGCATTGCGCATCAAGTTTTCGGTAACCCAATCAAAAAGTGGCGCATTGATAGACACTTCCGTTGGCTGTGCAAGCTTGTTTTCAAAACTGATATTGATATTTTTCGACGATCTTTTTTTTATATAATCAATGGCACGCTCCACTCTCACATCTATCAATTGTTTTTTTAATTCTGGCACAGAGCCAATTTTAGAAAATCTTTCGGCAATTAATTCCAATCTATTAATATCATTTTGCATTTCTTGGGTTAATTCACTTTCGCCATATTTATCTTTTAATAATTGCAACCACGCTTCTAGCGAACTTATTGGTGTGCCCAATTGATGCGCTGTTTCTTTGCTCATTCCTACCCAAACTTTATCTTGAACATATTTGTTGCTAGAATTTAAAAAAGAAATTACAAGCAAAAGAAACACAAATAAAATACCCAAAAGCACATATGGAAAATATCGAAGCTGTTTCATCAATTGCGATTCGCCATAAAAAACATATTGAAAATTGGAGTCCGTCAAATTCACTTTTATCGGCTGATGTTGACTTTGAAATTCAATTATTTTTTGTTGTTTTTGAGTTTCGCTAATATTTTCAATACCAATATTATTAATGTCTAACACATTTTTATTTTTATCAGTAAGTATTATCGGAATAGTTGTATTCGAAGATAATATTTGCATCGGCAAATTTTGCTCTTCATCAGTTTTGGCTTTGCTCAACGAACGAATAGAACTAGCAAAAACTTCTACTTTCTTTTGTTCTTCAATGCCCAATTGACGAGTTAAAATATTGGCATAATACAATGCTGTAAGCGTAATAATTACAGCAAGCAAAACAAACACAAATTTCCAATTTAGGTATCGAACTAACATTTTATGACGGCAAAACGAATTATGTTCAAATGTAAGAAATTAAATTTATCTTAGCCATGTTTCTGCCAATACGCTTTTCCATAGCTACAAAAAATTTCTTCCTCCTGAGCAATATTTTTTAGTGCCACCAAAACCACATTACCCTTTTCATCTTTTGTAATTTTACTATTATTTTTATAGCTCGATGGCAATTTACCTTCAGCATCATTTGCAAATTTTGCAAAGCCATCAGTGTGCATGGCATCGATAGTTTTTTTATCGCTCAAGGTCATAAAATAATGATCTTCGCCTTTTTGCGCTCTTCGAGTAGCCTCTTTTCCAAACAAAATTTCGCCTTTATAAATAGCAATAATTTCATCCTTAAAAATTTTAATCGCCGTAAAAAGCCCCATACCTGAATTTGGGAGTTGAGAGGTAGAAACATACAAATAATCTTCTTCTTTTGCGGCTATAGTTTGGAGGTTCATGGGAGGAAATTTTAATATTTAACTATTTATTCTCCAAAAATACTAGTTTTACAATTCTATATTAAATCTAAAAAAACAATATTAAAAAAAGAGAATTTATTACTTTTGATTGACATCCTCAATTTTAGAAAATTCAAATTAATGAAAAAATTCTTATTAACCATTTTATTATTAATTGTAATTCTAATTGGTTATTTTATGATAGATATGTGGAGATTTGCTGAGGGTGTAAGAAATGATTCTCTTAAACATGGTCAAGGGCTCGAAAGTGATACTGTAATTTATATAGAAGAAATTTCAGACAACATTGATTCTACTATGATTAAGCCAAATTAGTACATTTTAATTGGTTTTCTAGTGCCTTCATATTCTATGTAACATTAAAAAAACGGATAAAAAATAGATGAATCACTTCACTAAAGTTGGAAAAAAAACTTGTCTGTAATTTGTCTTATAAATTACAAATAATACAAACAGCAAATTACTTTCCTATTCTAAAATTAATTTAGCTCTTGAAACGACTTCTAGCTTATCAATAAGTTCATACAAATAAAGCCCTTTTGGAACTTCACTTAAATCAATAACGCTTGTTGAATTCTCATTATTTATTTCTTTGCTAATCACTAATTCTCCGATAGTATTGTACAATTTTAGTGCAAGCTGTTT
>JAGNRR010000167.1 GCA_017988595.1 Chitinophagaceae bacterium | reverse complement strand
ATTTACTTTCCCTTCAGAAAGTTTTACTAAATCTACATAGGTTACCCAATATGGAGTAGGGATTAAGACTTCATCGCCAGGATCTACAATGCTTAAAATAGCATTTGCCAAAGATTGTTTTGCGCCGGTGCTCACCACAATTTCATCTATTGAATACGATAAATTATTTTCTCTTTTAAATTTATCAGAAATCGCTTGACGCAATTCTGGAAATCCAGCAACAGGTGTATATTTTGTATAACCTTGATGCATTGCTTCATTAGCTGCTTCTATAATATGAATTGGTGTTGTAAAATCTGGTTCACCAATACTTAAATCTATAATACTTTCTCCTTGTGCTTTTAGTTCTCGGCTAAGTTTTGCCATTCGAATAGTTTGGGGTTCTTCTATTCTATTAAGACGTTGGGCTAATTTCATCCTACAAATATAAAGTAATGAAACTGTAGAACGATTATTTTACAGCGTTGAAGTTTTTATTTTATTCAGTTTTTTGTGAATAATGTGTATAAACGTGTTGTGGAAAATCAAATTAAAACAACTAAAAATATTGCATTAATTTGATTAAAGTTTTCTTACATAAAAAACGTACAAATCCAATATACTAATCCAGCTAAAACAGCTGAAATTGGAATGGTTAATATCCATGCCCAAAGTAAATTGATCGTTACACCCCAACGAACAGCACTAATTCTTTTTGAAGCTCCTGCTCCAATTATAGCACCTGTAATGGTATGCGTTGTTGAAACAGGAATTCCCATTTGTTCTGTTAAAAACAAGGTTGTTGCACCTGCAGTTTCTGCACAAACACCTTCAATAGGAGTAACTTTTGTGATTTTGGTTCCCATTGTTTTTATGATTTTCCAACCACCACTAAGTGTTCCCAAACCAATAGCCGCATAACATGCTAATGGAACCCAATCGGGCATATTTTTAATATCATTTAAATCGCCATTTGCTATCAACGCTGCCGCAATAATACCCATTACTTTTTGTGCATCATTTCCGCCATGACCTATACTAAATGCTGCTGAAGAAACAAGCTGTAATTTTTTAAACATTCCAGCTGTTCGGCTTGCATTAGGTTCTTTTATTTTTTCAGTGTATAAAAAGGATAAAATAAACATTGCAAAAACAACTAATATGCCATAACGTAAATAACTGTTATCCGATTTTGAAATTTCTTTTTCAATTTTTTCTTCAAGATTGAATTTCATGGCTTTTTGAAAATCTTTAAATTCTGTAGTGCTCATTGGGAATTTTTCTTTCATTGCCAATAACATTCCATCAAATCCTTCTGTGTTATAAAGTTTTGTCAAAGGTTTTAGGCTATCAAAATGTAATTTTGCATTTTCAAATTCTGGTAATAAGGCACTATTTTTTTTAGATAAAATTTCTAATTGTTCAACTTTGTAATATTTTTTTAAATTATCCCCGAATAATGAAACAGATAATTCTTTTGTGTCTACATTTTCAACAATTTGTTGTGCTACTTTTTTGCTGCCAATATCTAAATATTGATGAATAAATGGAGCACATTCTTTGGCATTTGCTTTAGCTTTAATCAATTTGTCCATCTTGCTACTATCTTTTAGAACCTCTTTTTCGTATTTTTCTACTCTAAAAAATTTAGTGATATTTTCATTCATTTTATTTTCTTGAAATTGAATGAAAAGTAGAAATAATCCTAATGCAATAGCAGCTAATAATCCGCTTTTAAGCCAAGTATTCCTGCTAATCATTATAAAGGTAAAAATCATTGATATAATCATACCAATTATTGGAGCTAAAAATATAAAAGCAAATATTTTTATTACTTTATCTATTTCAACTATATCTCCAATAGGCATAAAACCTTTTGTCATTAAAGCATGTGTAACGCCAGCACCTGCAAATCCACCAATTAATGTATGTGAAGAAGAAGAAGGAATACCAAACCACCATGTCAATAAATTCCATGAAATCGCTGCTATTAAGCCTGCAAAAATTACAGGTAAAGTGATAAATTCTTTTTGAACTGTTTTTCCTATAGTATTTGCTACTGCATGATCTTTAAAAATGTAAAACGCAATAAAATTAAAAAATGCAGCCCACAATACAGCTTGGAAAGGTGTAAGCACTTTTGTAGATACAACAGTTGCAATAGAATTTGCTGCATCATGAAAACCATTGATGTAATCAAAAACCAATGCTAATACAATAATAACGACGATAAATGACATAATTTTTTTTTAATATAAAGAAACAGTAAAAGTTAAGCGTATTTAATCATAATGGATTCAATGACATTTGCAGCATCTTCGCATTTGTCGGTTGCAGTTTCCATAACTTGATAAATTTCTCTTTTTTTGATAACTTCTTTTGCATCAGGTTCTATTGCAAAAAGTCTTTCAATACTCATGTCATAAATATCATCGGCTTGATTTTCGATAGTATTTATTTTTACTAAAGCCGAACGCATGTCATTTACTTTTTTCATGTTTCGCAATTCTTTTACAGCTACTTTTACAGATTCTACAGCATTTTCAATGCATTCTGCTAATTTTTGAATACCATGTTCTTGAGGATTAACTTTATAAAAATTAATTTTTTTAGCAGTTGCATTTATATAATCTGCAATATCATCAAGTGATGTAGCTAATGCATGAATATCTTCTCTGTCAAATGGCGTGATGAAATTTTTTCCTAATTCTATAAATAAATCATGCGTAAAAACATCATTGTCATTTTCTAAACTTTCAATTTTTGCTATTAAAATAGAGCGTTTATTAAAATCTGGTTCATTTACTAATTCTCGCAACATTTTTGCCATAATATCTATGGTATCGGCTACGTTTTCAAATAAACCAAAGAATACTCTGTCTTTTGGTTGGAAAAATTTAAGGATAGAATTTAAGCTCATTTTTAGGGTTTAATTTTATGGTGTAAAGGTGTGATTTTTTTTTATTTTTTGCAATCAATAATAAAATCATAATAATTTGGTAACATTGAATCTATTTTTTCGGCTTATATGTTTAAAACATCTTTCATTGTATAAATTCCTGATTTAGTACTAAGAAATTCTGCAGCTAAAACAGCTCCAATTGCAAATCCCATGCGTGAATGAGCGGTATGTTTTATTTCTATTTCGTCAATTTCACTTTTGTATAAAATAGAATGTGTTCCTGGTGCAGGATCTTCTCTTTTTGAAATTATTTCTAATTCTGATAGGTTATTTGTCTTATTATTTACCCATTTTTCTTTTCTTGAAACTTCGGCTAAAATATCATTTGCCAAACTAATAGCTGTTCCGCTTGGTGCATCCAATTTTTGAGTATGATGAATTTCTTCCATTTTTACATCATATTCTAAATGTTCTTTCATCAATTGTGCTAATTTTTTATTGATTTCAAAAAAAATATTCACGCCAATACTAAAATTACTTGCATATAAAAAAGCACCTTTGTTTTCAGTAGTTATTTCTTTAATATCATCAAGTTTTTCCCACCAAGAAGTTGTACCACAAACTACAGAAATATTGGCTTCTAAACAAGTTTTTATGTTTTCAAAAGCCAATTCTGGACGGCTAAATTCAATGGCAACATCAGCTTTTTTTAGATGTTCTTTTGTGAAATCTGCCAAATTTGAAGAATTGATTTTTAAAACAATTTCATGCCCTTTGGTTAAAGCAATTTCTTCAATTGCTTTGCCCATTTTTCCATATCCTATTAAGGCTATTTTCATAATTTTTGTTTTGATTGTAAAGGGATTTTTAAACTAAGTGCCAATTGATTTTGATTAAAACTTGGTGCTAGTTTAAAACTCAAATTTGGTGAAACATCAAAGGGTTTTAAATGTGCCGATACAAATGCATCGAGAATATTTAGCGCATAGCCAAGCGTAGTTGCAATTACGGTATATTCTAAATATTTACGATACGTTTCTTGAAGGGTTTTCAAATCACTGGTGTTATAAATTCCTATGTATTTGTCAGAAGTGCTGGGATTGTTATCTATCCTGTAAATATAAGCTTGTTTATAATCTTGATATTTAGAATTATTGAAAATAATAAAACCTGTAGATGCACCAATGCCCAAACCCACTACGCCCAATTTCCAATATTGTTTTTTGTAAGCCTGACCAATTCCTTGGAATATCGCAGAGTATAACGCAGCTTTTTTGGCAATTGGATTTTTTAATTTCCAAATAAAAACAGAATCTGAAAAAAA
>JAGNRR010000022.1 GCA_017988595.1 Chitinophagaceae bacterium | reverse complement strand
TCAGCTTCTGGAACAGGTTTATGTGCAACATTAGTTGGAAGTAATGGACTAGTAATTGCTAATACACCAATTGATGCAAATGGATATTATGAATTTTTAAATGTTGCAGGTAATGCAACTTATAACGTTTATTTAAGCACAGTTTGTGGTACAATTGGTTCACAAGCAAGCACACCTGTATTACCAGGTGGATGGATTAATACTAGTGAAGATTGTTGCGATAAAACTGGTCTTGACGGAAATACAAATGGTATTTTGGTTATAGAAGTAACAAATGCAAGTAAAGTAAATGCAGATTTTGGTATTGCTACAATTACACAATTACCTATTACATTAAAACAATTTACAGTTTCTGAATTTCAATGTCATGGTGTATTAAATTGGATTACTTCTTCTGAAGAAAATACTTCACATGTAGAAATTTATAGAAAAGATAATCCTCAAGGGAATTTTGTAAAAGTTGGACAAGTAAAAGCAGCAGGAAATAGTAATGTAGATAAATATTACACTTTCTTAGATGAAAAAATTTCTTCTCAAGAAAATCCTTATCAATATTATTTGAAATTTGTTGATATTGATGATCAATTTTCTACTTCAAATATTGCAACTTTAAAATTAAATTGCAATGACGATGTAGCTGTTGTTCATGTATTTCCTAATCCTGCAACTGATAAATTAAATGTTTTATTCTATTCAGAAATAAATAATGTTTCTTATGAATTTGACATTGTAGATGTTACAGGTAGAAAAATTATGTCTAATTCTTCAATTGTAAATAAAGGAGGAACACAAATTAATTTTGAAATTACAAATCTTGCAAGTGGTCAATATTTTGTACGTTACCACAACATTGATGATAATACATCTGGCAATATTAAATTTATCAAAAATTAATAAAATAAAGTTTAAATAGTTTGAAAAAATCCCGAAGAAATTCGGGATTTTTTTTTTTATTTAATTAAATTATTATAAAGCATTAGCATTGCTTGACCATGTTTAGATGGAGAAAAATGTTCTAAAGCATAATTATAATTTGAAATGATCATATCATTTTTTAAATCAAGTGGCATTTCTAAAACATGTTCAATACATGTGGCTAATTCGTTTTCATTTTCGGGATTAAAATATAGTACATTTTTACCGCCAGCTTCGGGTAGTGAGCTTGAATTACTTGCTAGGATAGGTATTTTGCATAATGCAGCTTCAATTATTGGCAATCCAAAACCTTCATACATAGATGGATAAATAAATATACTTGCAGCTTGATAAATAGCTTGAAGTTCTTCGGATGAAGAAATATTATGCAACCAAATAATATTATTTTTTAGATTTAAATCAGTAATTAATTTTATTAGTTCTTGCTTGTGTTTTTTTTCTTTTCCTACAATTACAAGTGGAATTGAAATGGGGAGAAGAGCCATTGCTTTTATAATCAGTTCGATATTTTTTCTAGGTTCAATTGTGCTAACAAATAAAAGATATTCTTGTGGTAGTTTTAACTTTGAAATTGTTTTTATTACCTGCTCTTTGGCTTGTATTTGAAGATAAATATCATTGCAAGAATTATAAACTACTTTTATTTTTTCAGGATTAATGTCATAATAATGAACTAAATCTTTTTTTGTGTTTTCTGATATTGCAATTATTAAATTCGCATTTTGACAACTTTTTTTAGTTTTATAGTCATAGATTTTTCTATTAATAAAAGAATATGTTTTTGGATATTTTTTAAAAATAACATCATGAATAGTAACTACACTTTTGCAGTTTGCTTTCTTAATCGTAAAAGGGAGTTCATTGCTTAAACCATGATAAATCGAAATGCTATCATTGTTTATATCATTATAAATTCCAAAACTTCTCCAAAACCATTTTTGTTTTTTGGTTGATGATTTAATAATTACTTGAGATTTATTTTCAATAAATTGAGTATCAATTGCCTCATTTATATTTGGAGTATATAAATATACTTTTATATCTTTTTGTTGCTGTAAAATGCTTTTTATTAAACTTCTACTATAATTCCCTAAGCCACTTTTATTATTGAAAAATCGCTTCGCATCATATCCAATCCGCATTTCACCTAAATTAATTTAATTATTGTTGAACAAATTTATGCGAAAAATTAAGATAGTTTTTTTCGTTTATGCATTTAATAACATACAATCCTGTAGGAAGTGAATTTGTATTTATTGTTGATGTATTTTGCGAAGCATTAATTTTTGTTTCAAAAAGTCTTTTTCCATCAATTGAATATATTTCAATTTTCCAATCCAATTCATTTTTATTTATAAATTTGATATCATTATTTTCTGTTTGAAAAATGCTTAAAACTGATTCTTTTTCTAAATTGTTTATTGAAGTTGTGCCTGAACTTTTCAAACTATTTGCTTTTAAAATTACATAACTATTAAGTACACCGTCGCTAACATCGGCAATGGCTAATTTTAAATGATAAGTCGAATAAGGCATTACTGAAGCTTGAGCAATCAATGGTGTAGTAAACCCATTTAAAGTAATAGTTGTATCAACATTAGTTACATAATATGTAGAATCTCCACAACCGCTATTTGATTTATCATTAATTGTATTTATTGAAACTGGGTCAGATGAGCCAGGAACTAAAGCAATATTTGTTGGTGTTGAAAAACCAGGTCCAGTTATCATAAAAGCAAAGGCATCGTTAAATGGTGAACAATTAAAATTTGGATATTCTTCTGAACCAAAAACATATTCAAACTGCATGACATTTCCTACAGGAGTAATATCAAATTCAAGCACACAAGCATCATAAGTTTGAAAATTTACAATATTGTAAATTGTAGAATCTCCAGGAGTATTTAGCATTTCACTAGCCATTGTATTATAATTTCCTGCTAAACTTGATGCATAACCATTTGATAATAATATTCCATCAGTTATACCAAGATTTGAAGATCCTGAAAATTCGGCATTTGCCATTGAATCGCAAGTTAAAACTGCATTGCTTATCGTAACACCTAATGTGCCTGAAGTAGCTACAATTTTATTGGTTAATGACAAAGCAGTTTGATTTGGAGTAACTGTAATTTGTGCTTTACAAATTACAACTATAAATAATAGATTTAAAATAATTATACTTTTTTTCATAGAATGAAGATTTAATGTCTTAAAGGTAATAAATTATTTTAAAAAATTTTATTTAAAGATGAATTTTTATCATTGTTAAATTTAAAAATTACCTTTGCCTTCTTTATGAAATATAAAGCAGAAATAGAAAAACGCAAAACATTTGCCATTATTTCGCATCCCGATGCGGGAAAAACTACACTGACTGAAAAATTACTTTTGTTTGGAGGCGCTATTCAAACGGCTGGGGCTGTAAAATCTAATAAAATAAAAAAACATGCCACTTCCGATTTTATGGAAATTGAAAAACAACGTGGTATTTCTGTTGCCACTTCTGTAATGAGTTTTGATTACAAAAACAAATTGGTAAACATTCTGGATACACCTGGCCATAAAGATTTTGCAGAAGACACTTACAGAACTTTGAGTGCTGTGGATAGTGTAATCCTTGTAATCGATTGTGTAAAAGGCGTAGAAGCTCAAACCGAAAGATTGATGGAAGTTTGTCGAATGAGAGATACTCCTGTTATTGTTTTTATCAATAAATTGGATAGAGATGGGCAAAATCCGTTTGATTTACTAGACGAAATAGAACAAAAATTAAACATAAAAACACAACCACTATCTTGGCCAATAAATATGGGACGAGATTTTAAAGGTGTTTATAATTTATTTCAAAAAAGTATTATTTCTTTTTCTGCAAATCAAAAAGCAACCGAAGATGACATTATTTCGATGCCTGATATTCACACAAATGAATTGGTAAAAATTATTGGTGAAAAAGATGCTATTTCATTAAGAGAGGATTTGGATTTGTTAATGGGTGTTTATGAAAATTTTGATAAACAACAATATTTGGATGGTAAATTAGCGCCCGTGTTTTTTGGAAGCGCTGTTAATAATTTTGGGATTAAAGATTTGCTTGATACATTCGTGGAAATAGCACCCACTCCTCGATTAAGACAAACTGACAAAAGAGAAGTATTGCCCGAGGAAAATAAATTTTCAGGATTTATTTTTAAAATTCATGCTAATATTGATCCAAGACATCGAGACAGAGTTGCTTTTTTAAGAATTTGTTCTGGTCAGTTTAATCGAAACACGTTTTATCATCATGTTCGATTAGATAAAAAAGTTCGTTTTACAAATCCATATACGTTTATGGCTAGTGACAAAAATGTGGTGGAACATGCATATCCTGGTGATGTAGTTGGGCTTTTTGATACAGGAAATTTTAAAATTGGTGATACACTTACCGAAGGTGAAGATTTTTATTTCACTGGCATACCTAGTTTTTCGCCAGAACTTTTCAAGGAATTGGTGAATAATGACCCCATGAAAACCAAGCAAATGGAAAAAGGTATTCGTCAATTAACCGACGAAGGTGTGGCACAGCTTTTTACTCAATATGGCGGAAATAGAAAAATAATTGGTTGTGTAGGGGAATTGCAATTTGAAGTAATTCAATATCGATTGTTGCAAGAATATGGTGCAGCTTGTAGTTTTAGAACATTGCCTTATTTCAAAGCTTGTTGGATAAAAGGAGATAAAACAAAAGTGGCTGATTTTATTCGTTATAAACAATCGAATGTGGTGCAAGATAAAGAAGACAATATTGTTTATTTAGCCGAAAGTCAATGGTATTTAAACACCGAAAAAAATAATAATCCTGATATTAAATTTTATATCACTTCAGATTTTAAACACGAATTGGTTTAGTCTATTTTCTCAATTTTTTTTCTAATTAAATGATTTTTTGAAATAATATCAATTATGTAAATGCCATTATTAAGATTAGAAATACAAATTGGTGTATTTGATAAAATTTTATTCATCTCTTTTTGAAAAATTAAATTACCCAATAAATCATAAAATTTTATTTGTACAGGTTCATTGATTTCAATTGATAAAAATAAATTTTCAGAACAAGGATTTGGATAAAAATAGATTTTGTCATTTTGGCTCGGTGAATATATTGTGGCGATGGAATTTATGGCAAGTGGTGATTTAAAAACTCCTCTACCATAAGTAGATGCAACTATAAATCCTTCGTTTGTATTTATTTCTAAATCGGTAATTTTAGTATTAGGCAATAAATTATTATAAGGTTCCCATATTGACATGGTATCATTGGTGTAGTAAACAGTATTATTAGTGGCTAAATACAGAGAATTGTGTAAACTTCCTTTTTGATGGGCAATGGCATTAAATTCATTATTAAGCGTTAAGTTTTTATTGATATTTATCCAAGTATTTCCAGCATTGTTTGTATAATAAACTTCATCAAAAGTACAAAGGTAGATAACATTACTGTCCATTTCATTAAAACTTATGCTTGTAACATATCCACCTACTAAATTTTGTGAAATAGCTTTAGTTACAAAATAATTTAAACCAATTTTATGCATGATTCTTAAAGAATCGCCTGCAAAATATATCAGTCTATTGGGGTTTACAGGATCAGTTTCAATAGTTCTTGAAATTGCTTGTGTAGTTGAAATTTTTATCCAGGTATTTGTTGCTACATCTAAGCGATAAATAAATTTATTAAAACCTGCATATAATACGCTATCTATTCCATATTCTAAAGGTGCTACCCAAACTCCAAATTCGCCTGCTGGAGGATAAGTAGCTGAAATAATATTATTTGTATTATAATGATATCTAAATAATATTCCAGCATTTTGAATAAATCCATACACAAAATTTGTGTTTAATGGATTTATAGCATTGTTCATTCCATCTCCACCATACACACCATGCCATTGGTTATTATTAAGATACCACGAACCATTATCTTGAAGTCCTCCTGCTATAATATTACTTGTACTTTGTGCTAAATCCAGTCTATAAAATTGACCAATGGCTAAATTGTTATTTTTTGTTTCAAAACTTGAGCCGTAGTTTTTTGATACATATATTCCGCCATCAGAAACAATATATAAAATTCCATTCTGTAAAATTATTTCTTGGATGTCAGCATGAACGTTTGTGATGCCACCCATCGAAGTAAAAGTTTGTCCTCCATTTATTGACTTATAAGTATATAAACAACCATAATAAAGTTCATTTTCATTATAAGGTGAAACACAAAATGCCATATCTATCATAGATTGAGTACAAGTATAATTATGTACACCCATAGTATCAAAAGTTAATCCTGCATCTGAAGATTTATAAACAATTGTATTCATTGATGTATTATTAGGAGCACAAAAAATATAAACAACATTTGGATTTACTTGTGTTACATCTATCAAAGAACGTTGTAATAATTGAGGGGTATTTAAATTAAAAAAAGATAAACCGCCGTCTGTTGATTTTGAAATTCCAAAATAACCAGAATAACTACGAATAATATAAATAGTATTTGAGTTGTTTGGTTGAAACCTCATTTCTTTAACTTCATGATTTAAAAGTTGTGTCCAAGAAAATCCAGCATCTGTTGATTTAAATAAGCCTTGTTTTCCAATTAAATATACATTATTACTGTTATTAGGGTCTATATTAATTTCTCCAATAGAAATATAAGATCCTGTAAATGGAATATTACATTTTGTCCAAGTCATTCCACCGTTTATACTTTTATACACACCACTACTTTGACAATTATTTATATATTGATCTCCAGTAGAAATATAAATTACATTTGAATTATTAGAATCTATTGCAATTCCAGAAATGCCAATAGTTGGCAAAGTATCTGTCAAAGGCATCCAATTATTTCCAGTATCAGTACTTTTCCAAAGTCCGCCATTTGCAGTTCCAACATATATTATAGCATCATTGTTTGGATCTACGCGAACAATATTAATTCTTCCTGCACCATTATAAATATCTTCATTAATATTATTATTCGGACCAATATTTACCCAATTTGAACCAACAGCTCTAGTTTTTTTTGAAGCTTGTTGAATATCTTCCCATTTTTTTATTTGTTGTTCAGAAGTAGGCAATGTACTGTCTGGTAGTAAACTATTTTGCCAATATTCTTTCCAGCGCATAAATGGTTTATAGCCACATCCTTGTTCAGTTTTATCTTTATCTTTCCAATAGTCTTCAAATAATTTTACTTGTGTATAAAAATTTGATGATCGCGGAATGTCATGAACTAAAGGAGCAAGCAAATCTTGTTTTTGTGAAAAAACAGAAATATTAGTTAAACAAATTAAACAACTAAGAAAAAAAAATTTGTTTTGCATAATAGTATAATTTTTACTTGGAAAAATAATTACTGATAAATTCGATTAACTTTTCAAATAATTGTGAAAGATATTTGGGCGATTGAGGTTCATCTTTATTTTCTTGAAAACTTAAATCAGGCTGCGGTAGATGAAAAATATTTTCGGGAAAAATAAAATTATAAAGGCTAATGCTGAATATAAATACAAAAATGGCAACTCCAGAAATTGCCAAGGCTTTCTTCTTTTCATTTCTAAAATAAAAAACTAATGCCCAAACTAGAAGTAAGCCAAAAAATAATAATGGCGCAAAATCCAAAAAAAGGTGATTTTGAAGAAAATGCATAGCTCAAAGTTAAATGTTTATTTCTTAATAAATTTTAAATGTATTTCTTTTTTAATTTTGAAATTAATATTTGTTAACTTTATAAAAAATATTTTCTTATGAAACAAATTTTACTCTTCCTTACAGTTTTAGTTTTTTCTAAATTTGGTTTTTCTCAAACGTATTGTGCTCCTACTTTTGCAAACGGTTGTTTCAACTGGAATAATTCTGCCATTACATTAAATACAATCAATTGGACAGCACCAGCTTCATGTACCACATGGGATTTTACAACAACATCAACCACGGTTACTGCCGGAGTTGCCCAAGCAATGTCAGTTACAAACGGTGTTTATTGCGGCGTTTCCGTGTGGATGGATTTAAATTCAGATGGTGATTTTGATGACTTAAATGAAAATTTATATTCTATCTATACAGCCAATGCAAATAATATTTACAATTTTAACATTACTGTACCAGCAGCAACACCAAATGGAAATTATCGACTTCGTGTTATAGGGCATTGGGGTTCAGATGGGATTTCATCTGTAAATGGATCTGGAGGCTGCGGCTCATATCAATATGGAAATTATCAAGATTTTACTTTAAATGTTGGTGGAGTGCCACCTCCATGTTTAACCTCAACAGGAATTTCAACTACAGCAATTACAACAACTACCGCAACTATTTCTTGGAATCCTGTTGCAGGTGCTACTGCATACGAATATGTAATTGATAATTCTAGCAGCAATCCAGTTTCTGGAACATCTACAATTAATACAAGTTATAATGCAACACTTTTAAACCCAGGAACGTTATATTATGTTCATGTTCGAACAGATTGTGGTTCAAGTAATTATTCGTCATGGATTTTAGATTCTTTCACAACTATTGCATTATGCAATCCGCCAACTGGTTTATCTGCTTCTGCAATTACGTCAAGTTCAGCAACTGTTTCTTGGGGTGCTAGTGCAAATGCACTTTCGTATGAATATGCAGTGGATAATTCTGTAACACCTCCTGCTACTGGGACAAATATTATTGCAACAACCACAAATGCAACAGCATTAAATTCTTCGACAATGTATTATTTGCATGTTCGCAGCAATTGTGGTGCAAATAATTTTTCTACTTGGGAAACTATTCCATTTTCTACAATAGCTGCTTGCGAATTTCCTACCAATATTTTGGTTACAAATATTACAGATGTAAGTGCTGATATTAATTGGAATGCCATTCTTGGAGCTGTGAATTATGAATATGTTTTAGATAATTCTTCTGCAAATCCTAGCGGAGCAGGCACGACAGTTATTCCAAATTCTTTAAGTTTATCTAGTTTGAGCCCTAACACAAATTATTTCTTTCATCTTAGATCAAAATGCGATACTTCAAATTATTCTTTATGGACTTTCGTAGATTTTACAACTCAACTTCCTGCTGGAATTAATTCGTTTGAGAAAGTAAAAAACAATTTTTCAATTGTTCAAAATTTAAGCAATGGCACATTGAAAATTGTTTTCAATTCACACAATGCATTAAATTCAATAAAAATATTAAACACCTTTGGAACTGTTTTATTCAATGCCAAAACAACAGAAAAAGAATTCATTATTGATGTAAATCGTTTTTCAAATGGCATGTATTTTATTCAATGCCAAAATGAAAATGCTATTGAAGTAAAAAAATGTATTTTGTTTAAATAATAAATTATAAGTTTTTAAACTA
The DNA here is from genome assembly GCA_017988595.1 of Chitinophagaceae bacterium. Lineage (GTDB taxonomy): Bacteria > Bacteroidota > Bacteroidia > Chitinophagales > Chitinophagaceae > JAGNRR01. Next base: position 6,452 of record JAGNRR010000022.1, on the reverse strand, counting down.
ATATTCTTGCAAAGCTTTAGTTTATTACGATAAGCATAGTATTTTTGCATTTCAATGAGAATCTTTTTTCTTAATTTAATTTTCTTGTTATGTACTGTTCAGTACATGAGCGGAAGTGATGACAAAAGACCTTTTAAAATTTATCCAGTTCCCTGCGATAGAAATGAGATGACTGCCGAAGTAATGCAAGTCACTTCTGGTATTGCTAGTTTCGAACTACGAAATTTAATTGGTAGAAGATTACAACTAAAAACAATTCTTAATGGAGATGATAAAGTAGTTTTTTTAAATATGCTCGACTATCCTGAAGGTATTTATGTTATCATTGCAAAAAATGCCGAAGGAAAACTAGTAGCAACTACAAAATTTATAATCGAACGATAATTTATGAAACAAAACAAAAACTTGCTTTATGGCAGAAAGCCAATATTAGAAGCATTGATGAATGATAAACCTTTGGATAGAATATTAATGTTTTTTAATATTACGGGCGAAGTGGTAGGCGATATTTTAAAACTTGCAAAAGAAAAAAATGTCCCCATTGTTCGTGTTCCAAATGAAAAACTTGATAGAGTTACTCGTTCCAATCATCAAGGTATGATTGCATTTGGCGCAGTTGTTGATTATTTGCCACTTCAAGATGTGATAAGTCATGCATTTGAATTAGGCAAAAATCCTTTTATGCTTTTACTCGATGGCATTACTGATGTCAGAAATACTGGAGCTATTATTCGTTCGGCAGTTTGTTGTGGTGTGGATACAATAATTTTTACCGAAAAAAATGCAGCACCAATTCACGAAGACATGATAAAAACTTCAGCTGGAGCATTAATGCAAATTCAGTTTTGTAGAGAAAAAGGAATGCAATCCGTTTTAGAAACATTAAAATTAAATGGGATAAAAATTTGTTCTTCAGATTTAAAAGCCAAAAAATCAATATTAGAAATGGATTTCAAAATGCCGCTTTGTATTGTAATGGGAGGTGAAGAAAATGGTATCTCTAGTGCCACAAAAGAAGCTTGCGATGATACTTTTATAATTCCTATGGCGAGCAGTTTTGATAGTTTAAATGTTAGTGTGGCAACAGGAATAATCTGTTTCGAAGCCATGAAACAACGTATGGAAATAAAAAAATAAAAGATGAAAAAAATTAAAATTATAGAATGCCCTCGAGATGCCATGCAAGGTTGGGCGCATTTTATTCCTACCGAAAAAAAAATAAATTACATCAATAAATTGCTTCAAGTAGGTTTTGACACCATCGACTTTGGCTCTTTTGTTTCGCCAAAAGCCATTCCACAAATGGCTGATACCAAAGATGTTTTAGCAAAATTAGATGTTTCAAATTCGGTTTCAAAATTATTGGCAATTATTGCCAATGAGCGAGGAGCAGAAGAAGCCGCAGCATTTGAACAAATTACTTATCTTGGATTTCCATTTTCTATTTCTGAAACCTTTCAGCAAAAAAATACCAATAGCAGCATTGCCGAATCGGTAAAAAGGGTAGCCGCAATTCAAGAAATTTGTATTAAAAATAATAAAGAATTGGTGGTTTATATTTCTATGGGATTTGGAAATCCTTATGGCGATGAATATTCCAAAGAAATTGCTTTTTATTGGGTAAATGAATTGCAAAAACTTGGTGTGAAAATATTTTCACTTTCAGATACGGTAGGCGTCTCAAATCCTGAAATTATTAGCAGTATTTTTTCATCACTTACATCTTCTTTTCCTGCCTTAGAATTTGGAGCGCATTTTCATTCTACACCCAACACTAGAAAAGAAAAACTAAAAGCCGCATTTGACAATAATTGTTTGCGATTTGATAGTGCAATAATGGGCATTGGCGGTTGTCCAATGGCGCAAAATGAATTGGTGGGTAATATGGCAACCGAGACATTATTTGATTTCTTAGGTGATGAAAAATTAGATTTTCAACTCAACAAAACTGCTTTTTTTGATGCCGTTATTTTAGCAGGGGAAATGTTTTTGTAGGTTTTGAAAAATCTACACCACCACATTAATCATTTTTCCTTTCACAAAAATAAATTTTTTCGGCGTTTTGCCTTCGGTCCACTTCAATACAATGTCATTTTCCAATACCATTTTTTCTATTTCTGCAGCTTCCATTTCTATTGAGAAATCTAAAGTCGTTCTTGTTTTTCCATTTATGGCTACAGGATATGTAAATGAATCTTGAACCAAATAACTTTTATCTAAAACAGGAAACTGTGCATCTAAAACCGAAGTCGAATTTCCAATTTTTTCCCAAAGCTCTTCGCAAATATGCGGTGCAAAAGGCGCAAGCAAAATCAATAAAGGCTCAAGTATACTTTTTTCATGACAATTTAATTGAGTCAATTCATTAGTAGTAATCATAAATTGGCTCACGGCAGTATTAAACGAAAAATGAGTACAATCGTAGTCTATTTTTTCAATGCATTTATGCAAAGCTTTTAACGCTTCTTTGCTTGCTTCAGTTTCAGTTACAATTAATTTTTCTTCGTTGTAAAACAATCGCCAAAACTTTTTCAAAAAACGATGCACACCTTCAATGCCTTGCGTATTCCAAGGTTTACTCATTTCTATTGGACCTAAAAACATTTCATACATCCGAAAAGTGTCTGCGCCATATTCTGCTACAATGTCATCTGGATTCACCACATTGTATTTTGATTTGGACATTTTTTCAAATGCTTCACCACATATATATTTTTCGTTTTCTAATTCAAAATCAAAATCTTCAAACTCATTTCGCCATGCTTTAAGTTTTTCAATATCCAATTCATTACCATTACAACAATTTACATCAACATGAATTTCATCTACTTCAAAATTATTTTTCAAACCAAATGAAACTAATTTTTTTTCTCCTTTTACCCTATATAAAAATCTTGAACTTCCACCTATCATTCCTTGATTAATTATTTTTTTATACGGTTCTTCAAAACCTATATAACCCAAATCATACAAGGCTTTGCACCACATTCGGCTATAAAGCAAATGTCCAACGGCATGCTCTGCTCCGCCCACATACACATCCACTTGATTCCAATAATCAGAATTTTTTCTAGCACAAAATTCAGTTTCATTTTGCGCATCCATGTAGCGCAAATAATACCAAGAACTTCCTGCATAGCCTGGCATAGTATCTGTTTCACGACTATAATTTTTTTCGTCTGCCGAATAATTTACCCAATCGGTGGCATTTGCCAAAGGTCCTTTTCCGTTTGGTCCAGCACTATATTTTTCTAAATAGGGGAGTTCTACAGGCAAATCTTTTAGTTCACTTGCTATGCCATTTTCATCATAAATTATCGGAAAAGGTTCGCCCCAATAACGTTGACGGCTAAATCCTGCATCACGCATTCGATAATTTATTTTGGCTTCGCCAAGATGATTTGTTTCAATAAAATTTAAAATCGTTTCACTTGCTTTTTCATAATTCATATCATTCAAAAAATCCGAATTGCAAAGCGTAAAGTTTTTTTCGGTATAAACAGTTTCCTTACTATCAAGGTTTTCAAAGATAGAAGGAATAGGCAAGTCATATTTTTTTGCAAATTCTGCATCTCGTTCATCTCCACTTGGCACAGCCATGATAGCGCCAGTGCCATATCCTGCCAACACATAATCGGCAATCCAAATTGGCAATTTTTCTTTTGTTATCGGATGAAAGGCAAATGCACCTGTTGGGCATCCGCTCACATTTTTTGTTTCGCTTAAGCGTTCTCTTTCGCTTTTTCCAGATGTGGTTTTTACATAAGTTGCAATGTCATTCTTTTGACTTTCGCTAGTAATTTTATTTACCAATTCATGTTCTGGTGCAAGCACCAAAAACGAAACCCCAAAAATAGTATCGGGTCTTGTGGTAAAAACTTTTATTTTTTCAGTACTGTTTTCGATTTCAAAATCTATTGATGCACCTTTGCTTTTTCCTATCCAATTGCGTTGCATATCGCACAAACTTTCTGGAAAATCAACATCATTTAATCCTGCCAATAATCGCTCCGCAAAAGCAGTGATTCGTAAAAACCATTGGCTCATTTTTTTTCGTTCCACCGGATGGCTGCCTCTTTCCGAAACCCCATTTACCACTTCATCATTTGCCAACACGGTTCCCAACGCTTCGCACCAGTTTACCAAGCTTTCGGCTCTAAATGCCAAACGGAAACTCATTAAAATATCGGCTTGTTTTTTGGCATCAAAACTTTTCCATTCTACCGCCGAAAAAACGGGTTCTTGACCCAACTCTTTATTGCCCTGTTCATTTAAAATAGAAACCAAATTGGCAATAGAATCTGTTTTGTTCAATTTTTTATTATACCAACTATTAAAAAGCTGTAAAAAAATCCATTGTGTCCATTTATAATATTCGGGTTTTGCCGTTTGCACTTCTTTGCTCCAATCAAAACAAAAACCAATTTTTCCGAGTTGTTCTTTATATCGAGCAATATTTATTTCAGTTGTTTTTGCAGGATGCTGACCCGTTTCGATAGCATATTGTTCGGCAGGCAAGCCAAAAGAATCAAAACCCATAGGGTGCAATACATTAAAACCTTTTAAGCGTTTAAACCTAGAATAAATATCACTAGCAATATAACCCAACGGATGACCCACATGCAAACCTGCGCCAGAAGGATAAGGAAACATATCCAGCACATAACATTTTGGTTTATTTTCATCCACCGCAACTTCATAGGTTTTTTTAGCTATCCAATGTTGTTGCCATTTTTTTTCTATTTCCTCAAAGGAATATTGCATCTTTTTACTTTTTAAAAAATATGAAGCACAAAGATAATACCAATTGATTTTATTTTAGGAGATAAACTTCTTGAGCATTAATAAATAAAACAATGAATTTTAATTTTTTTCAATTCCAATAGTTTAATTTTATAAAAAATAATAATTGCAAAACAAATTTTATAAAAAGCACAAGAAGTTAGCCAATTTGCCTATGCTTTGTTCTTTTGTCAAAGAGGATTTTTTTATAATTTATATAATTTTCACTCTAACTTTAATTCGCTATATGGGTTTTAAGAAAAAAATGCTAATTCTAGCAATTATGTTTATAGGAATTACCCCTCTTTTTTCTATAAAACCATTTAGAGCATTAAGGATAGAATTAACAAATTGTATTGATACCTCTTTAGCTACAAACATTGAAAATCATTTGAATATAAATGGTTACTTTGTTAATTCATATATGGATTCAGTTTTTGTTAAATCTGTTTTCAATAAGCCTACAAAAGAAAATCCATTTGGGTTTTACACGAATTTATATGTTTGGGATACTGTAAGGCAGTATTTAATAATTTATAAAGATGGCACTGTCAAACCAAATATTTATCCCGTAAATGAAAAGGGGGAGAGTTTGGACAATAATCAAATCGGTGTCGAACAGTATTTAACCAAAGTTTTTTATAATAAAGAAACTAAATATTTTTATAATGATAGTTGGGGGATTTACAAGATATTACAAGATACCTTATTAATTCAATCACTTAATAATGCATTAAGTCATATGCAGTGGAATGCTGGAGAAAGATATTATATATTAATAAATAGAAACACTTTAATTTATAAAGGAGCAAGGCTTCTTGGAAAAAAAGAAAAGTTAATTTGGATGAAAAAAAATATGCAACATGTTTATAATTTTGTTCCCTTTAATTTTATCCCACCATCAGAATTTTGTTGGTTAAGAAATAAAAAATGGGCTTACTGTAAATAAAAAATAATCTCCCCACTAGCGCAAGAGTGAAGCATAGGTAAGTGAGCTAGCTTCTTATGCGTTGATAAAAAAGTATTAAAAGCAATAAAATTCAATTCCAATAGTATAATTTTATAAAAAAAAATAATTGCAAAACAAATTTTTTAAAAAGCACAAGAAGCCAACTCTCAGGGCAGCGCCTCTTTCTTGAGCAAGTGGAGTTTGATTTTGAAATTAAGTTTTTATTTGCTTTTGAAAATTATATTTAACGAAATTAGATTTATTTTTATTTAAAATTAAACTATGAAGACTATTAAATGTTTCATTCTATTTTTAGTATTTTTTCAATTCAATTCTTATTCTCAAGAACTTTTGTTGACATTTAATAACTCAACATTTTGTGTTAGCTTAAAAAATGATTCTGCTATAATTGATTATTTTATAATTGACAAGCCAAATTTGTATTTCAGATATGACACATTATTTAGAAAAAATGAAGAATATTATATTGGTTCACGTACTCAAATAACTAAAAGTGGTGATAGCTATTTTCTAGTTTTAGAAAATTTTAATGATAAAAAAAGAACTTTTAAATTAAGTTCATTTACTAAAAAACAAATTAAAAAAAGAAATCTTAGACATAATAGTTTTCTTTATGACTTAAATAATAAAATCGTAAAACAAAAAAAGGAATTTTATTTATCAAGTAAAAACAATAATAAATTAGCAGAAAATATAGAAT
>JAGNRR010000166.1 GCA_017988595.1 Chitinophagaceae bacterium | reverse complement strand
ATGCAAAAACAAATATTATCAAACCTACATTTGAAAAATATTTTACATCGATTTTATATTTTTTATTTGCAATATTATACAATGAATTATTTAACGCATCAATTTTAAATCGCACAGACAATTCTTCGTTCCAGTTTCTTACGGCAGCATCATTTATGTATGAAACATCATCGTATTGAGAAGTGTATCTGTTTGTATAATGATATTTTTTTATTAGTTTTTGTATCAAATCTCCACTGGCTTTTTTTTCAGATTCGCTAAATTCTTTATTAATTATTGAGAAAAAGATTTCTTTGTTTTTTAGGTTATCAATTTTGCAGTTCGAAAACACATCTGTATTATTTAGTAAACAATAATTTGGACATGTATATTCATAATATGTAGAATCATTTATTTTTTGAATACTATCAATTTTTGGTAGAAATGATTTGAAAAAGTTTTCCTTTTCAACAATTTGTTCATTGCCACCTTCGTTTGTAGAATAATATTCAGCGCTTACAAATCCACTTTCGAGTTGTTTTTTTGTAGCGCTATTTACTAGTTTGTAAGTATTTCGCCCCCAGCTTTTTGGCATTTTGTGTTGTTGATAAATAGCTAGATTTTTATTAAATGCATTTATATCATTTGCAAGTTCAACAGTTGAATATTTTTTATTTGCTTGATAGCTTTCAACAAAATTTATAGATGTAAGCCAGGTGAAAAATAAAAAAAATGTAAAAAAGAAACATAAAAATTGAACAATAAAATGAGTTTTTTTAATCTTGCCAAATCGCTTAAAAACATTAAATCGAAATAGGAAAATAAACCATATGACTAAACTTACAAATATTAAAAAGCAAAGTAAAAACATCCAACTAAATTCATCCGAATAATTCCGAACATCATTATTTGATATAAAAAACAATCCTGATATTCCTAGAAAACCTAGAATAGTAAATAGTAATGTATGAATAAAACGAGTACTCCAAAAATCAGGATTGTTTAGTAATAAATTTCGGTCAAATTTTGCAAGAAATGCTGGTGTGATTTTTTCTAAAAAAGTCATGGTATTAAAAATATCGTTTTGATGAAGAGGAAATGTTTCTGCAATAATTTATGGGCACTTTGTTTTCAATCAATAATTGTTGAATTTCTTGGATGCTTTTTTCATTACTTTTTAAAGTAAAAAATCCACCATTGAATTGCACATCGATATGATGATGTTTCAAAATTGAAATTAGTTCATCGCGAGTCATAGTTGTTTCAAGTTCTAAAACTGAAGTTTGAATGTCGACTTCTTCGGCAGAGTTAAAAACACATTCGCCATTTCGAATCACCAAAACTCGATCAGCTATTTTTTCTACTTCATGTAATTGTTGTGAACTTAAAATAATTGCCATTGGATTTTTATAAGATTTACTCATAAATCGTAAATCTGTTAATATTGTTTCTTGAGCTTTAATATCAAGATTTGCCAATGGTTCATCCAATATTAATAAGGTAGGTTTTTGTAAAAGTATTCGAGCAATTTCAAAACGAGTTCTGTAGCCACTACTAATTTGTTCCCAGGTTAAATTTGCATATTTTTTTAATTTAAATCGTTCAAGCATATAATCTACTTGAATTTCATTTTCTTTTCCTTCCCATCCAGAAATAGCTGCATTAAAGTGAAGATTATCTTTTAAATTTCCATACCAACGAGGAATTCGCTGAGGAATAAATGCCACTTTGTGTTTTATAAAATAATTGCTTTGGTCTGTAAAAAGATGATAAATTATTTTTCCACTATCAATACTGTTTTGCCCACAAAGACATTTTAGCAAAGTCGTTTTTCCATTTCCATTTTCGCCAACAATTCCTATAATTTCGCCAGTTTTAATTTTTATAGAAATTGGTTTCATTGAAAAAGAACCATGTGAATACGTTTTTGTAATGTCATTCGTTTCCAAAACTAATGTTTCTGAATTGACTTTAAATCCAGTTTGAAATGAATATATTTCTTCAATTAATGAATGAGATGCATTAATCAAATTCAATAATTCTGCATCATTAGTAGCATTTATCTCATATTTTTCGGATATAGAAATGGCGCTTTTTATAAAAGAAATATCATCGCTGTCTTTTGCAAAATCAAGCAAACGTCTAAATGCTAGTTCATAATCTTTGTTTTCAAAATTGGCAATTAATTCTTGCCTTAGTTTTTGGAGCATAAATAAAATTATACTCAAATATAATGCGCTATAATTTGTAAATTATCAAATTAATATCATAAAATAAACTTAATGTTTATCTTTATAAATCCAATTCTATTTTTTCAATTTTATCGCCTGCTAATATTTCATCTAGTACATCGAAACCATCTGTCAATTTTCCAAAACAAGTATGTACACCATCAAGATGACTTGTATTCATTCTACTGTGGCAAATAAAAAATTGTGAACCGCCAGTGTTTTTTCCTCTATGTGCCATCGACATTACCCCTCTGTCATGTTCTTGTTTTTGGGCTTGTGTTTCACAAGGAATTTCATAACCAGGTCCGCCAGCTCCTGTTCCATCAGGACATCCAGTTTGAACCATAAAATCTTCAATAACTCGATGAAATGTCAAGCCATCGTAATATTTTTTTTCAGCTAATGATTTAAAATTATTTACTGCAATAGGAGTGGCATCGTCATATAATTCAAATGTCATAATTCCTTTGTTTGTATAAATTTTTCCTGTTGTTAAGTTCATAGTTTTTTTATTTTTTTTGTTCAATATTTTTTGTTTGTAATGCATCTAAAAGTTGTTGCATAGTTGCTTCTTTAAATAATATTTTTTGCAATAATTTTTCTTTGTTATAAATCATAATTTGAGGAATTCCATTATACTCAAATAGTTTTTGAGTTAAATCACTTTGGTCAGATGAAATTGTAATTAATTCATGATTTTTTACTTTTAATCGTTCTGCAAAATCAGGCACATATTCTATTAATTCTTTTCCTGTTACAAATAAAAATTCTACATTTTTAAACAAATAACTACTATCTCTTACGTTAGTAATCAATTGTTCGCAATGACCGCAACTTGGGTTAAACAATACCAAAACTAAACTTTTATTTTTATCTAAATAAGTATCAAAAGTTAAATTTAAATCAGCTTTTAAAACGCCAAATGTAGGAATTTTGGAACCAATTTTTGTGTCAGGTTTAGTACTAGTAAAAGTTTCTGTTGTCGTACTATTTTTTAAATTATTTTTTGCTCTGTTTTTTTTCTGTGCAGTACATGAAATGGCAAATAAAATTGCAAGTAATAATATATTAAAACGATTCATTATTAAATTAATTTAGAGAGTTGAATAAATTTTATTTTGCAAATATAAATCTAATAAAATTAAATTGGCGTATGCTTCTACAATTGATGTGGCTCTTGGCAAAGCGCATTTGTCGTGTCTTCCAGCTATTTCTAATTCAATTTCATTTTTATTGATATCTACAGTTTGTTGTCTTAATTCTATGCTAGAAATTGGTTTTAGTGCAACATTAAAAAATATTGGCATTCCATTTGAAATACCACCTTGAATGCCACCACTAAAATTTGTTTTAGTTTTTATTTCATTTTGTTCAATTATAAAAGCATCATTATGTTCGCTCCCTTTTTTTGAAGCTGCATCAAAACCATCGCCATATTCAAATCCTTTTACTGTATTTATGGATAACATAGCCTGAGCTAATCTGCTTTGTAATTTTCCAAAAACAGGTTCGCCAATTCCAATTGGAATATTTTTTACAACACAAGTAATAATACCACCCAAAGTGTCTTTTTCTATATTTGAAATTAGATCTTCCATTTTTTTTGAAACATTTTCATCAGGACAATGAAATAGAGAATTATTAATTTTTTCGGAATCAACATTTAATAGTTCTTCATAATTAAAGTCCCATTTTTCATTTCCAATTTGAGATACAAACGTATTTATTTCATATTTATGAAATGAATTAAAGACTTGAAACGCAATTTCGCCAGCTGCTACTAGTGGAGCAGTGATTCGAATTGAGCTTCGCCCACCGCCTCTGAAATCTCTAAATCCATATTTTTTTTCAGTTACAAAATCAGCATGATTTGGACGATAAATATTTTTTAAATGATCATAATCGCTTGAAATTTTATTTTTATTTTCTATCAAAATTGTAATCGGAGTGCCAAGTGATTTATTCTCAAACAAACCACTTACAATTTTAATTTCATCCGCTTCCAATCGAGTTGTCGAAAAATTGTT
>JAGNRR010000165.1 GCA_017988595.1 Chitinophagaceae bacterium | reverse complement strand
AACAACAAAATAAAAATGCAAAAGAAGCTGAGAACACATTACTTGTAAACAATCAAAAAGCTGATTCCAGTGCTAAAGTTCAAAATGATTTATTAAAAGAACAATCAAAAATAGATGCTCCAGCTCCAAAACTTGAAATCATAAACCAACAACCTGCAAAAACAGCTTTAAATCCAAACGACAATATTGCAAAAGATAATGTTTATGGAAAAGTTCGTTTATTCTACGATTCACTTTCTGCATCATTTTTATTAACGATTCCTACCGAAACAAAAATGCATTTTCACGAATCGCACTCAGAACATATTTTACTTATTGAAGGCGAAGGCATGGCTTTGATTGGATACAAAACGCATACTTTAAAGAAAAATGATTTAATTTTTATTCCAAAAGGAACACCTCATAAAATCATTAATACCGGAAAAAATCCAATAAAAATATTATCCATCCAAGCACCATTTTTTGATTGGTCAGATCATAACATCATAGAATAAAAATGAATTTTTTGGCTCATGCTTATTTATCAGGTAAAAATGATGAAGTTTTATTAGGAAATTTATTAGGGGATTCTATAAATAAAAACAAGTTTCATTTATTTCCCTATGAAGTTATCACTGGTTTTCACCTACATCGAACAATTGATATTTTTACAGACAATCATCCTTTACACAAAAAAGCGGTAAGTTATTTTAGAAATGAAAATTTATATTATGGTGCTGTTTTTATCGATATGATATTTGATCATTATTTAGCAAATGATACTCGATATTTTAAAACCGAAAATGATTTGTTTAATTTCACTAAGCATATTTATGATACCTTTAATAAAAATTCAATTTTACTTACACCAAAACTAATCAAATATTTTGGACATATGGAAAAAGGCAATTGGTTGTTAAATTATAAATCAAAAGATGGTATATGTAAAGCTATTGAGGGGATTACTTCTCGATATCCAAGACTTGGAAATGTTGAATTTGTAATGGCTTGTTTTGAAAAAAATTATAATGAACTCCAACTTATTTTTAAAGAATTTTTCCCTGAGCTGGAACATCATTCCAAAGAATTTTTAAAATCTAAAAATCATTTATAACTTTTCATATTCTTCATCAATTTGTAAATGATTGCTCTGTGCTGCTAAAGTTGCCAATTCATCGCATCGATTATTAAAAGGATTTTCTGCATGACCTTTTACCCAAAAAAAAGTAGGTTTAAAAACATCGTGCAAGTCCAAATATCGACGCCATAAATCTGGATTTTTTTTATCTTTATATCCTTTTCGTTTCCAACCCCAAACCCATTTTTTTTCAATTGCTTCCACCACATATTTGCTATCTGAATAAATTTCCACTTTCAAATCATTTCGTTTCAATTGTTCCAAAGCTGCAATTACAGCAAGCAATTCCATTCGATTATTTGTTGTTTTTCGATAAGCTCCCCAAAGTTCTTTTTTGTTATTTTTATGCATCAATATTGCTCCAAATCCACCAGGACCAGGATTTCCCCTACTCGACCCATCTGTATAAATAATTATTTTATCTTCCATTTTTTATTCTTCAGCATCTTTAATATAAATATAATCGACTTCTTTTTTTCGAAGCAATTCATTATAAGTTTTAATTTCATTAGATTTTAAAGAAGAAAAATTATTCAATTGTACTTGCACTTGCTGACTTAAATATTGAAAAGCTTCTACAACTTGCTGTGTTGGCGCAGTTTGTTGGTTTGCTGCATCAAAAAGCCCTGCAAGTTTATCATTTAATTTTATAGGATAATTTAATACATCTTGTCCACTTTTTGCTTTTGTTTGATGCAAAGTAGATTCTATATCAGCACTTTTTTCTAAAATTATAACACCTAATGAATCCAAATCTTTTGAATATGCTTTTCCTAATTTTTCTTTATAATCATTGATTTGGCTGCGCAAAACTCTAATATTTTTTACCGTTTTTTGAGTTTCTTCAAATTTGTTTTTTATTTTTTGCAACATGGCAAATTGAGCTTCATAATCTTCATTGGAAATAGCATAATTATTATCTTTTTTAATTTCAAAATCAATACTTTCACTCATTTTTCCAATCGTAAAAATGGCATTATATTTTCCAGGGGGCACTTTATAGCCATTAATATTTCCATTCCATAAAATCATATTATCAAGCTTTTCCACTCCTTTCATTTCCATATTCCAAGAATAAATATTCATTCCCTTTTCTAGCTTCAAATTATCATCTTTATTTTTTCCATGATTGCTTAATGTTTTAATCAATTCTTTTTTTGAATTAAAAATAGTAAGTGTAGCTTTTTCAGAATCTACTGGTTCATTTTTTAAATAATAAGAAAACAAAACACCATTTGGTGGATTTTGACCTACATTTTTTGCATTCAAATTTTGATAGCCACTCATACGATAAGCAGCATTATGTTTAAACAAATGAAAATCTTTCGATAAAATTTCTGATTTAAATTGGGATAATAAATTAATATCATCTAAAATCCAAAAACTTCTTCCTTGTGTTGCTACTACTAAATCTTGATTTTTTATACACAAATCTGTAATTGGTACTATTGGTAAATTTAATTGAAAAGGTAACCACGAATTTCCATCATCATTACTCATATACATGCCTCTTTCTGTTCCACAAAATAATACACCTTTATTTGCAGGATCGGCTCGTAATACTCTGGTGAAATGATTTTTTGGAATACCATTTGTAATCAATTTCCACGATTTTCCATAATCTGTAGTTTTATAAATATAAGGCGTTTCATCATCAAGTTTATATCTTGTTCCAACAACAAAACATGTTCCTGCAGCAAAAGGACTTGGCTCAATGCAATTTATCATCATCCTAGATGGCATGTTTGGTGGTAATACTTTTTGCCAATCTTGCCCACCATTTTCAGATACATAAATTAAACCATCATCACTTCCGCACCAAAGTACATTTTCTTTTACAGGACTTTCGGCTGCAGCAAAAATAGTGCAATAATATTCTACCGATGTATTGTCTTTTGTAATGTCTCCACCGCTAGCCCGTTGTTTTGTTTTGTCATTTGTAGTTAAATCAGGTGAAATAATTTTCCAACTTTGTCCTTCATTTTCTGTTACAAAAAGATGATTGCCAGCCGCATATAATCGTTTTGGATTATGTGGTGAAAAAAATATCGGAAAATTCCATTGAAATCGATATTTACTTTCATCAGCTCCAGCTCCAATTGGACTAACGGGCCAAACTGAAACTGTTCTATTTTCTCCAGTTCTATGATTTAATCTTGATAAATATCCACCATAATTTCCACCATAAACTATTTCATCATCCAATGGATCGGCAACAATATGACCACTTTCAAAACCCGCACTACTTTCCCAGTGTTGCTCCGAAATACCGCCATCATATGATCTGCTCAATGTTCTTAGCGAAGAATTATCTTGTTGACAGCCATACACTCGATATGGAAAATGGTTATCTGTTGTTACTCGATAAATTTGAGCAGTTGGCTGATTCATATAGGTACTCCAATTTGAGCCTGCATCAAAACTAATTTGTGCACCACCATCATCGGCAACAATCATTCGTTTTTCATCTTCAGGATCTATCCACAAACCATGATGATCGCCATGTGGGGTATTTATAATTCGAAATGTTTTACCGCCATCATAGCTTTTGTGCAAAGAGACATTGCATACATAAACAATATTTTCATTTTTTGGATCCACATTTATTTTAGAAAAATACCATGCTCTTTGTCTAATATCCGCATGATTACTTTTCAATTCCCAATTTTCGCCACCGTCTTCACTCATATATAATCCACCTTTTTCATTTTCTATAATTGCATAAATTTTATCCGTATTGCTTGGTGCAATAGCTATTCCTATTATACCCAAAGTGCCTTTGGGAAATCCTTTTTTAGTTGAAATTTTTTGCCACGTGCTTCCTGCATCAATACTTTTCCATAAATCGCAACCTGCTCCTCCACTTTCAAAAGCATGAGGATATCGTCGAACTCGCCACGAACTGGCATATAAAATATTGGGATTTGTAGGATCAATATCTGCATCAACTACACCCACATTTTCATCAATGTATAATATTTTTTTCCAAGTAAAACCGCCATCTGTAGTTTTATAAAATCCTCTTTCTTTATTAGGACCAAATAAATGTCCAACTGCTGCCGCATAAACAATATCATTATTTTTAGGATGAATAATCAACTTTGTAATATGAAATGCATCTGGCAACCCCATAAATTTCCAATTTTTTCCACCATCAATACTTTTCCATATTCCTCCTGCTTCACTTACATTTCCTCGCAATGTATTTTCGCCCATGCCCACATAAAT
>JAGNRR010000164.1 GCA_017988595.1 Chitinophagaceae bacterium | reverse complement strand
CGTTTTGTTTCTTCCATTACTTTTGTTTTTTATATTATGTAAAATTACAACAATTTATATACTCATCATTTGGTTTGAAAAATTGATTATAATTATACTTTTAAAAAAAAAACTTCCTTAATTTTTCATAAGGAAGTTTTTTAGTTTCTTTTAAATTGAATTTTAAACTAAGCCATTTAATGCTTCATTCATATTTCTTACAGCATCTGCTGAAGCTGAAAATAATTGTTTTTCTTCTTCATTAAGTTTATAATCAATTATTGTTTCCCAGCCATTTTTTCCAATAATAACTGGAACACCTATACAAATATCGCTTTGTCCGTATTCGCCATTAAGCATTACACAACAAGGCATTAATTTTTTCTCGTCTCTCACTATTGATTCTACTAAAGATGCTGCTGCTGCACCTGGTGCATACCATGCACTTGTACCCAAAAGACCAGTAAGTGTTGCACCGCCAATCATTGTTTTATTTACTACATTTTCAATTTGTGCTTCGCTCAAAAAATTGCTAATTGGCAATCCCATATAAGTTGCTAATCGATGAAGTGGAATCATCGTAGTATCGCCATGTCCTCCTATAACACTAGCTTGAATATCGTTTGGTGAGCAATTCATTGCTTCGCTAATTCTGTATCTAAAACGTGCACTATCTAAAATTCCACCCATGCCAATAATTTTATTCTTTGGCAATCCTGAACTTTTCAATGCAAGATAAGTCATTGTATCCATAGGATTTGAAACCACAATGATGATACAATCTGGCGAATGTTTTAATAAATTGCTAGATACTTCTTTTACAATTCCTGCATTAATTCCAATCAATTCTTCGCGAGTCATACCTGGTTTTCTTGGTATTCCAGATGTAATTACGGCTACTGCACTTCCTGCAGTTTTGCTATAATCGTTGGTGCTTCCTGTAATTTTCGTGTCAAATCCTTCAATTTGTGCAGTTTGCATCAAATCCATTGCTTTGCCTTCGGCAAAACCTTCTTTGATATCAACAATTACTAATTCACTACAAAGTTGTTTTCGAGCAATATTATCGGCACATGTTGCGCCTACAGCTCCTGCTCCTACTACGGTTACTTTCATATTTTTTATTTTAAAAAGGGTTTATAAATTATTTAATAGTGCAAATATACTTGCTCAAAATTTATTTTCTTTAAAGAGTTGGAATTTTATCTTTTGGCACATCAATTATTCCTTGAACATTAGTTATTTTATAATAAGTAAAATTTTGATTGGCTTCCAAACCATCTCCAAAAATAATTTTTGTAGGTGTAGTAATTTTTACAAATTTTGTGGTGTGAAACAAGTGTCTTTTTTCGTCCCAAATCAACTCTTCTGTTTCAAGTTTTTCATCTTTTATGTTATGAACAACCACACTGTCTTTTACCAATACATTTTTTTCTAATTCATAAAACCTGCCATACTTGGCACTTAATTTATTATCTATTTTTAAATCCTCATTATAAAAATCTACAAGCAAACCTTTACGCATTTCAATAAATGCAGGCAAAATGTCGTTGTTTTGGATAAATTCTTTTGCTTTAATTACAGCTTTTGTATTGCCATTTTTGCTAAATATGATTTGTACATCATCAGCTTTATCTTTTTTTAAATCGGGGGAATTAATCATTTTTTTTACTTCTTGATAATTTCCATTACAAGAAAATAAAAAGAAAATTGATGCAAAAAAAAATATTTTTTCTCTCAAATTAAACATCAATTTTTAATCATATTTACGCTTCAAAAACCATCTATCATTTACAGTAATTCCCAAAACAAAACGTGTATAATTTTCTGCAATTAAGCCATTGGAAATAGAACCACGTTTACCAACTTCAAGCGCAGCATTTATTTGTCCAATACTCATCAACGTTCTACGAATAGGATATCCTAGTCCAAGCGTAAATGTAGAAATAGGACTTTTGGTGTTATTGATATATATTAAATCTTGACCAAAATTAAAACCAGTTCTATAAGTAATTCTTTTCAAACTGCTTGTTGTAGAAGTATTATCTGGCGTATAAGCCATTCCAATTCGCATTAAATATTGTTTTCCTAAAGGTTCTTTTTCTCCATACGATGTATATTTACTCCAATCTGCACTTGTGTAATCTACTCCAATTTGCCATTTATCGCCATTGATTAATTGCAAACCTAAACCTATTTGGCTAGGCAAATTAATTTTCCCTTTTTCATCTATTTTTTCATAAATGGTTCGGCTTCTTGTATTTATAGTATCAATTGGATCAAATTCTAAATATGAACTAATAATACTTGTTTGTCTTGAAGCATTTAATGTTTGACCTAAACTATAAGTAGCTCCAAATTTTATCATATAATTTTTATTCAAATTTCTTTCGGCTAATAAACCAAATTGAGCAAATGCGCCACCAACCACTGTTCTCTTTAAAAAATTACTCCTTAAAATGTCGCTTGTGTCATTAAAAACAGTTTCAGAATTGTTTTGATAATTTCCAAAACTGTATCCAAGATTTGTACCCAACGAAATTCCTTTAAATTCATATGCGCCGCCTACATATACTTTTTGAATACTTCCACCACCAAAATAATTTTGTTCAACCGGCGTTGTTGCATTCAATAAACTATTTTGCTGCATAAAATATTTGCTTCTTGTTTGTGGCAATAATCCAAAACTAATAGCAGCTTTTTCTTTAATAATTGGAAATGCTACATTGAAATATGAAAGTCCAGCATAGCCGGTTTGATTGGAAGTTGTACTGTTTTTTACATTTACAGATGTTGCTTCAACTGCCATTTGATAAGTTGTCATTTTCAAAAAAGCATATGATGCTGGATTGCTTACATTTATTAAAAATGAATTATTATCTGCTATCGAAAAACCACCCATTCCACGGTTTGCTACATTTTCTATGGATTTCAAATCCCCTATTCCATATCGAGAATAAGGAGAATTTTGTTGAGCATTTACATTAAAATTAATTATTAAAAGTAAAAAAAGTGATTTAAGAATTGTGTTCCAATATTGCATAGAGACCTTTGAAAATGAAATTATTATCTGCAAATATCCTACTTTTCAAACGGCTTTCAAAGAAAGGTGCATCTCCGCCAGTTAAAACTGCGTTAATTTTACCAAATTGCGTTTCATATCTATCTATTATTCCATCAATTTCCGCCGCAATACCATTTATTACACCACTTCGCAAAGATGTTTCAGTATCATAACCCAAAAGTGGACTATCGCCTTTTTGTTCTACCAATGGCAATTTGTCTGTAAACTGATTCATACTTTTTAATCTTAAGTTTATTCCTGGCGAAATTGCACCACCTCTAAATGTCTTTCTATCAGTTAAAAAATTATATGTAATGCAAGTGCCAATACAAATTACCAAGCCCGCTTCGCCTGGAAATTTTTTTACTAATCCTGAAAGCAATGCCACTCTATCTTGACCCAATGTTTCTGGAGTGCCATATGCATTTATAAACGGCACATTTGTTTTTGGGTTTAATTGAATAAATTTTTTCAAAGTTGATAAAAATTCATTTATACCTTCGTCATGGTTTACCACCGAAACCAAAATTGCACGTTCTATTTTTTCTTTTTCAACTATTGATTTGATTTTTTCTAATGCACTTTCTATTTCAATATGATGCGTTTGCATTAGTTTATCTCCTTGAAAAATGGCATATTTATATGTTGTATTTCCAAAATCAAGACATAAGGTTTGTGGTAGCATAAATTTTATTTTTTTTTATAATAATTAATTTTAATCTTCGCTAGATATTTTTCTGAAATGACCATTTAATTTTATTCGATCTCGCAATTTATTTAATTCATCAATTTTGGGGATTGCTTTTGTTAAATGCGTTAATAAATAATCTATTCTTAGGGTTTCGTTTTGAAGCTGTAAAAAAAACACTTCTTCTTCCAAACTTAAACCCACATGATGAGCCACATCATAACTTTGCATTTCCGCTTCAGGTTTTTTATATTTTTTCATCACGTCTATTGTTTCGTGAAAAACAGCAACATGTTTTAATAATATTTTCATTTTTGAAGGCAACACATCTATTTTATTTTCAGGAAAATTAATTATTGCACCCTGATATAATTTATCAGGAATTTCATTTATTTCTTCCAAAATTCTAAAAACTTGTTGTGCTTTTGTTCTGATATCTAATTCGCCATTTTCATGTGTTTTTTCTATTTCTATAATTTCAATTTCGGTTCCCCATTCACTTATTTTTTTATCAATAATAACTGGTATCCCAAAAGATTTTTTACTTTTTGCTATATCAAGAATTAATTGTTTATACCGTTCTTCAAAAATATGCAAGTTCAATTCTTCTCCAGGAAAAACAGTGATAGGTAAAGGAA
>JAGNRR010000163.1 GCA_017988595.1 Chitinophagaceae bacterium | reverse complement strand
CAGCTTCGCCAACACCTTTTACGCCAGCCATTCCAAAACGAATGATGCCATCTTTTTTTACACTAAAATTGGATAAACTTTCTTTGATATCGGGTCCTAAAACCTGCAAGCCCATTTGCCTACACTCTCGCATGTATTTTGAAATGCTATCAATATTGGTTCGGTTTGCATTTAGCAAAGCCGTCATATATTCCGCAGGATAATTGGCTTTGAAATAGGCCGTTTGATAAGCCAAATAAGCATAACAAGTAGAATGAGATTTATTAAATGCATATTGCGCAAAGGCTTCCCAGTCTTTCCAAATTTTTTCAATTTTACTTTTAGCGTGTCCATTAGCAACACAGCCATCAGTAAATTGTTCTTTCATTTCATCGAGTGTTTTTTTGTCTTTCTTCCCCATTGCTTTTCGCAATTTATCGGCATCGCCTCTTGAAAAATTTGCTAGCTTTTGAGATAGTAACATTACTTGTTCTTGATAAACCGTAATGCCATAAGTTTCTTTTAAATATTCTTCCATTTCTGGCAAGTCATATTCAATTTGTTTAATCCCAAATTTTCTTTTAATAAAATCATCAATATACTCCATTGGTCCTGGTCGAAACAAGGCATTTAATGCAATTAAGTCTTCGATATTATCTGGCTTAAGATTTACCAAATGTGCTTTCATACCATCACTTGCAAACTGAAAAGTACCTTCTGTTTCAGCTTTTTGATAAAGCAAAAAAGTTTTTTCGTCGGTCAATGGCAAGGTTTCCAAATCCACTTCTACCCCATGATTTTCTTTTACCATTTCAATAGAATCTCGAAGAATGGTTAAATTGGTTAATCCTAAAATATCAATTTTAATAGCGCCAACTTCTTCAATAATTTTTCCTTCAAATTGTGTCATATACAATTCCGAATCCTTGTGTTTGCAAACTGGCATAATGTTGGTGAGCGGTTCGGGACCAATAATTATTCCTGCGGCGTGTAAGCCTGTATTTCTAATTGTGCCTTCAAGTTTTTCGGCTTCTTTCAACACTTTTGCAGCCAAGTCATTTCCCTTATATCGGTTTTGCAATTCTTTGATATTCTCTTGAAATTGCACTTTGTCTTTGTATTTTTCAGCCATTTCATCGCTGGTTAAATGCAGAGACTCTCGCAAAGATGTACCTGGCAATTCTGGAATCAGTTTTGCCAATTCATTACTTTCTGCCAATGGCAATTCCAACACACGAGCCACATCTTTTACACTCATTTTTGCCGCCATTTTATTATGGGTAATAATGTGTGCCACTTGCTCTTTTCCGTAAGTGTCTACAATATATTGTATTACTTTTCCTCTGCCTGTGTCATCAAAATCGGTATCAATATCGGGCATCGATTTTCTATCTGGATTTAAAAAACGTTCAAAAAGCAAATTGTGTTTCATGGGATCAATATTGGTGATACCAATACAATATGCCACAACACTTCCAGCTGCCGAACCTCTTCCTGTACCTACAAAAACGTTATTTTGTTTTGCCCAGTGTATAATATCCGATACGATTAAAAAATAACCAGGGAAACCCATTTTTTTTATCACGCCAAGTTCAAATTCTATTCTAGATTCTATTTCTGGTGTGGTGATTAAATATCGTCCTTTTGCACCTTGGTGCGTTAAAAAAGATAAATAATCAAACTGATCTTTGAATTCGGGTGGTGTAGGAAAATTTGGAAGTAATAAATCATTTGTGATATTTATTAATTCTATTTTATCTACTATTTCATTTGTATTATCAAGTGCTTGAGGCAAATCTTTAAAAATTTTTGCCATTTGATTGGTGTCTTTAAAATAAAATTCATTTAAAGAAAAACCAAAACGTGTATTTCTAGATTCCTCACTATTGTCGGAAAAATCATCTTTAATAGGAACACTTTTAAGGCTTCCTGTATTTATACAAAGTAAAATATCTTGCGAATAGGAATCTTCTTCCTCTACATAATGACTGTCATTACTTGCAATAATTTTTACATTATATTTATGTGCAAAACGCACCAATACTTCATTACAAATATCTTGATCTGGAATGCCATGTCGTTGAAGTTCCACATAATAATCCTCACCAAAAACATCTTTCCACCACAAAAACTCTTTTTCGGCGGCATCTTCTCCTTTTTGCAAAATTGTTTTAGGAACAATAGCACCCAAACAACACGTTGTGGCAATTAATCCTTTGGAATATTCTTTTAAAACCGTTTTATCAATTCTGGGCCATTTGCTATAAAGTCCTTCTGTGAATCCTATAGAACAAAGTTTAATAAGGTTTTTATAGCCTTCATGATTTTTTGCCAATAATAATTGATGATGCCTTTTATCTTTATTTTCTTTCGAAAATTTTGTTTGAAAACGATCTTCGGTCATGTAAAATTCGCAACCAATAATGGGTTTCACCAAAGGCACTCCTTTGTCATCTACATATTTTTTTGATGCTTTTACAAAATCGTAAACACCAAACATATTTCCATGATCAGTAATAGCCATGCCTGGCATATTATCGGCAGCTGCTTTTTTAAATAATTTATCAATATCACTGGCGCCATCGAGCAATGAATATTGAGTGTGATTATGTAAGTGAGAAAATTTCATAAAAATTAATGCTTAAACTTGATATTTTACTAAATTAAAGAAATGCCTTTATTGATAAAAATAATTTTATTGACATTGTTAAAGATTCTAAACAAACGTTAATAAACACTGCATTTTAGCTGAAAATTAATTTATTAACATTTACAAAAGAAAAAGATGATGTGATTTGAGAAAAGAGAATTAAATTAGCAAATCGTAAAAATTAAAACATAAACCGATATGAAATTATTAGCAACAATAGCACTTTTTATTTCTGCATTTCAACTAGAAATCAATGCTCAAATAATGGTTTTGAAACCAAAAACTACTTACAATCCTTTTTTACATGTTATCAAAGAAGTGAAAGTAAATAATGAAAAAGAAACTAATACTTGGGTATCTAAATGTGGAATTGTTCAAAAAAATGATGCTTATTCGTTTGTAAATACACAAGAAGATTGGGTAAAAGAGCGTTTAGTAAAAAGAACAAAAAACGAAAATAGCAATCAAATACTTAATTGGGCTCAAAATAAATATGCTCAAATGATGAATGTTGTTCCTTATCAAATTAGCAATTTAAATCTTTATAGTTTTATAGATGAATGGTATGGTGTAAGATATAGAATGGGCGGAATGAGCAAAGCAGGAATTGATTGTAGTGCTTTTGTTCAAAAATTGTATAGCTATGTTTTTAATGTAAATGTGGTTCGTACTGCAGCTTCTCAATTTATGAGCTCAATGCCAATTCGTGAAAAATCAGAATTAAAAGAAGGCGATTTAGTATTTTTCAAAATCAAAAGTTCTCGAATTTCTCATGTAGGTGTTTATTTACAAAATAATAAATTTGTTCATTCTTCAAGCAGCAAAGGTGTAATGATAAGCAGCCTTGATGATAATTATTGGTCAAAATATTACGCTGTTGGCGGAAGAATTTTATAATTTTTTTCAATAATTTAGTTATGTTAAACGTTACTCAAATACAAGAAGATACACTTTTT
This sequence comes from Chitinophagaceae bacterium, assembly GCA_017988595.1. Classification (GTDB taxonomy): domain Bacteria; phylum Bacteroidota; class Bacteroidia; order Chitinophagales; family Chitinophagaceae; genus JAGNRR01. Next base: position 802 of record JAGNRR010000163.1, on the reverse strand, counting down.
GAAACCGATACACTTTTTGCTCCACAATACAATTTGATTGTTTGGAATGATGACGTAAATACATTTCAATGGGTAATTGAAACATTGATAGACTATTGCGAAATGGATTTTATTCAAGCAGAACAATGTTCATTAATTATTCATAATACTGGGAAATGTGCAGTTTATAAAGCCGATTATGAAATCCTAAAAACAAAGAAAGAGGCCATAATTGATAGAGGAATAAATGCCACTATCGAAGAATTGGTTAGCTAATTTTTTTTAATAATTCATCAATTCCAATTTTGTATTGTTCCATATTTTGAGTGGGAAAAGTTTTAAACTCAACGTTTTCATATCTCAAAATGCCATTTTCAATTTCTACTTTTTGTTGAGTTGCCGTTAAGAAATATTTTCTTTCTTCTAAATAAGCACCTAAATATTCTTGCTCTCTTTGCCCAGGCGTAGGAATTAAAATGGCATTTTTTCTAAGTTTTATCAAATCCATTATTGTAGAATATCCGCTTCGGCAAATGATTATTTTGCTTTTTTGAAAATAATTTTCTATTTCATTGCTGTTAGCAAATGGAATTTTTTCAATATTTTCAATAGTAGTTACACTATTATTGCTTGTTTTTTTTCCTTGAATTAAAACACATTTTTTTGATTTATCTTTTTGAAAAATAGAACAAATCATTTCTTCTAAAATACTTCTTTGTGGCTCTGGTCCTGATAAAATGCAAAGCAAATCTATCGTTTTTTCTACTTCATTGTTTGAAATAGTAAGTTGTGATAAATTCCCTAAGTAAAAAGTAGGTATAAT
>JAGNRR010000021.1 GCA_017988595.1 Chitinophagaceae bacterium | reverse complement strand
ATAAAAATCTAATTCATTTGTGTCATCAAAACTTTATTAATCATCTAAATCATTTTCAAGTTGACGACTGCTTTCATTTTCTTTTGCAAAATAATAAGCAAAAATATTTGCACTATCTCTCAGGAAATTTATGTTTCTAATTTCTACACGATGAATATTTAAGCCAGTTCTGCTGTTTAAATCTTCTAAAAGTTCTTGTCTTTTTTCGGGAAGAATTAAATCGATTCTTTCGTAAGTAATTTCTTTTACATTTTCATGTTGTAGAGAAATAAATCGATCCAAAATCAAGGTTAAGCCCAAAACAAAGGCATTGCAAATGATAATAACTTCGTAATAATCACCCGAAAAAGCCATAGAGTTTATTAATCCTAATGCCACACAAGTAAACAAATAGCCCATTTCTTTAATCGGAACAGTTACCGTTCGATATCGCATGATTGAAAAAATGGCAAATAAACCAAAGGCAAACCCCATTTTTATTTTTGCAGTGCTGAGCAAAATACAAATAGAAAAATTTAATAAATTGAAAAGAAAAAAGGTGAAAAGAAAATCTTTATTTTTATGTGTGTTGTAATAAATAACACGAATTAAAATAAAAATTGCAATAAAATTAATCAAAAATCGAAACGCCAAATCTGGGTAATCGAAACTATTTATTGTTGCAAAATTTTCGGCATCTTCAAGGTTTACATTTTTTAATGTTTTTTCTACTTCTTTTAAAGAGTCAGAAATGGCGGCTACTTTTCTAGTTATGTTCTGCATTTTTTATTTTTTCGAGTTTTAAAAGTTGGGGTTTAAAATTATTATGTTTTATATTTTTTTCTAAAAGTGCTACACCTAAAGAATATTTGCTAAATCCTGAAGGATAAATTTTATTTCTTTTTAATATTTGTATGGTGCCACTCATTACATCTACTTTGCTTTGTTTCACTTCAATGATGGATAAATAATCTAAATGTACAATATCACCTTTTTGATTTAAAAACGAAATATCAAAATCGATGGAAATGCGTTCGGTGAAATTTTTATTACAAAGTGTAATTCGTTTAAATTTATTGCTGATGGTTTTTATTAACGGTTTATTTTCTAATCGTTTATAATTTATTTCATCATATTGATTTTCTTCTAGTTCTTCAGGAAGTGTAGCAATTACTTTTCTGGTTTTATCAGTTCGAGTGCCAAAAAGTTTTCTTTTTATTTCATAAAAATGAAGGTTGTTTTCTAAATATTTTCTACAACGAACCTTTACTCTATTGATATATCCATTATGGTGATCTTTGTAAAATTGAAAATCTTCGGTGTCAAAATAATCAGTTTCGTAATTGAAAAAACGATGATGTTCTATTTCAAGAATAAATTGATTTTCTTTTATTTCGTTTAAAATTTTGGGCAATAAACTAATAGGCAAAATGTATTTAGAATCCATCCTATTCAATAATTGAACAGCATTGAGTTCATCAAGTGTTATCGCTTGAAATTGATTAAGAATGGACGAAATTTTATTCACTATAAATCAATCTTAAATTCTTCTACATTAATTTCATCTTTATTTCCTTCAACAACAATGTTTTTTATTAAAGGTTTTTGATCATTTACACAGGTATCGCATCGTGTATTTACCCATACATTATAAGTGCCTTTTCTTAGATTTTCTATTTTAAAATTGCCATTTACATCAGTTCGCACATCGTCCAAAACACCAGTTTCGCCATCAATGCTTATAAATACTTTACAGTCATTCATATAGCCTTCGCTTATTTTTATCCAATTTTTGTTGTAGTCTATAGCATAAACTTTGCCAGATATTGTGGCTCTTCCGCCAAATCCTGGTTGTTTTTTACAAGACAAAAAACTAATTAATATTATTAAACTTAAAAAAAATAAGGGTCTCATTTACGAATTTTATTACAGCTATAAATGTAATTAAAATTTTACAATTTAATAATATTAAATCTAAAAAAAATCCAAACTATTAGTTTGGATTTTTTTTAGATTTTGTTTTAGTTTTATTTTAATAATGTAATATCTCCTTGGTGAGCTTCTTCGCTACTATCTCTATATCGAAGTTTGATGTAATATTGATAAGTACCAACATCACATTTTTTACCATTAATTTTTCCATCCCAACCTTCACGCATTTCATTAGTTCTAAAAATTAATTTTCCCCAACGATCAAAAATTCGCATATCCATTCCAATTACATCGGCTGTAACTTTAATATGAAATTCATCATTTTTACCATCTCCATTTGGAGTAAATGCATTTGGTATAAATACAGATTTATCTATAGCAGGAAGTGGAGGAGGAGGAGGAGGTGGTGGAATAAATTTAAATTCTGCTGTAATAGTTTCTTTGTCAGTATAATTAAATGTTGTTTTTGCAGAAGTTGCATTTGCAATAGTTGTATTTGCATTATTTTTTAAATATTGAATAAAATAATGTTGAGGATTTGGTGTTGATTCAATGTCATAAGTAAATCTTCTATCCAACCTTATTGTTGTTGGGTAAGCTGGAATTAAATTACCATTAAGTTTTATTGTACCTGTTCCTACGGGAGTTACATCAAATGTTACGTCAACAGAATCGTAATTAAAATATTTGAAAAATGCAATGACCGAATCTTTTTTCTTAAAGTCAAAAGAAATATTGTCGGTTGTTGAATTTGGTAAAAATGAATTAGTGGGTTCTTGTTTTTCCCAATGATCAAAAGCCCAATATTGACCACCTGTTGGAGTGGCTTTAAGATTATAAACTGAATCACCTTCAATTACTTTGCTCCAAACATAAGGCGATTTTGTTTCGTTATCTAATGCAATAGTTCCTGAATTTGGAGGGCTAACATTTAGTTTTAAATTTTGAGGATTTAATTGTAAACACGAATCTAATTTTTGACCAATTACTGCACATCTGTTTATTAAAAATGTGCGCATTTCTTGAACATTCAAATTCCAATTGGCCATTGTTCCGCCCCATCTAATTGCTTGTCTGTTCATTTCTGGAGTAATAATATTAATACAAGAATCATAGTGTGCTAACATGTTAGTACAATCAAAACAAGTGTTAAACATGTGTAGCCATTCACCTTTATATGATTGTTCAAACTCAGGATTCATTAATAAACGAGCTAACATATCGGTGTGTTTTACATCGGGATCATTTTGAAATAATGAACTTGCTTCGCAAGGATCATTTTGATATGTAATAGTTCCAATTCCGGTATAATTTGGGTTTGTAAGCCCAGTTATAGCGTCTTGATCCCAAAGTGCATAACGCCATTTAACTTTATTATTGTTTCCTCTTGCTCTCCACCACATCGTATTCCAATTTAGCCAATCGTGGTTTACCAAATATTCATTAAACACAAAATATTGAATGAAACTTTTTACGTTTAAATAATCTTTTACGTGTTCATAATTTTGTTGCACAGCCATATTATTATTTAATATATAATTGTATAAATTATTCCAACCAGTGTCGCTACCTAATCTTACATTTAATCCGCCCCAATATGATAAATGATCAACTTTGTCTCTTTTTTTACCATAATAATATTCAAAATAATCACCATCTACACGTTCTCTAGTGTCATACAATCCCCAATATTCGCCATTTACAAACATTAAAGTCGCTTTCCATCTTCTAAAGTCCATTTCCAAACCATATTTTTCGGCAAGTGTTTGAGCCCAAACATCTCTAATATGTGCTGCATTGGTTGCACCAGAAATATAATTGTCAGAGCCACCGGCTTTCATCATTATTCTATCAAAAGTATCTCTTAGTGTTGTTCCAAATAATTGTTTGTTGATTGATGACATGGTTCCTGTTTCATCCATACATTCATAATCAATTCCTTTTTGAGGAAAAGCCCATGAGTCATTTCCATGTCTTGATGCTCTTCCATCCATTTCAAATTGAAGTTGTCCTAAGTTGTTAAAATATTCAATTGAAGACCAAATTGGTTGACCGCCATTAAATAAAGCTGCGCCTCCATTTGCTGATGCAGTTGTAAAAGGACCTGAAACAGAAATAATATCCATTGTTGAAGTTTCATTAATGAAATAGGTATTTGTTTCAATAAAACTTGGCAATACTAAAGGATCTGAGCTAAAAGCAATTGCTCTAATTACTGTAGTTATAGGAACATTAATTGGTCCTGCGTAAACAGGAGAAGTTACAATTGGTGTTGCTCCATTTACAGTATATCTTATTGTTACTAAAGGATCTGGGTGCGATAAAATTACATTTTGTGCTGTAGCATAATTTCCTGCTCCTAAGCTAAAAGTTACTTTTTGTGCATACGCATTTTTTCCATTTGCATTTACTGCATTTGGTGTGGGTGTATTAAAAATAGACCAAGTACCAGCGCCATCTGTTGTTCTTCCTCGAGAATGATTTCGTTGTGTTAAATTTCCACCAAGGTTTACAGAATCTATAACATTTCCCAAAGGGTCTGCTAAAATAAAACATTCATTATAGGATTGACGAAGTTTGAAACCAGTGTGTATTTGTCCTGTTGGAACATGAACTAAATTCCTATCGCTACAAAAAATCATTTTTCTTCCACTCGCTGTAATATCTGTTACAGCGGGAATTTGCCATTTTTGAGGGTTATTTCTATCATCACTTAAATAATATCCAGTAAGATTTACAGGAGCTCCTCCAACATTGAATAGCTCTATCCAATCTTCTCGTTGATTAAAGGCATCTAATGTTGTTGTAACATTTGAACATGAATATTCATTTATTACTACTTGAGCATTAATTTTTTGATAAGATAATATCAATAAACAAAGAAGTAAAAAATAATTTTGTAATTTTAATAGTTTCATATTTTATAAGACGTTAAAAATTTCGATAAAGTTAGGAAATAATTTTTAAATATTAAGATATGGGATTTTACAATTTTTATTTTCAATTTTTTTATTAACTTGCATTACTAAATTATTAATTTAATATGAAGTTTATTTCTATCAAGTCTTTTATGGTTTTCTCAATAGGATTGTTATTTTCGATAAATCCTTTATTTGCGCAGCTAACCACAACTAATTTGCCAATTATAAAAATAACCACTACAACACCAATAATTAGTTCTCAAACACAAGCAAATATTGCTATAATTGATAATATATCAGGAGTAAATAACGTAAATGACCCTGCAACTTTTTCAGGAATGATTGGTGTTGACATTCGAGGTTCAATTTCTACACCAAAACTTTCTTACAATGTGGAAACTTGGCAGCCTGCAACTGTAAGTTTAGATACCAGTTTATTAGGAATGCCAAGTGAAAATGATTGGGTTTTGCTAGCGGCATATACCGATAGAAGTTTGTTGCGAAGCACTTTAGCCTTTACTACTTATGATAAAATGGGACGATATGCACCACGCATGAAATATTGTGAACTTTTAATTGATGGTAATTATCAAGGGGTTTATCTTTTTGGCGAAAATATTAAACGAAATGTAGAAAGAGTTGATATTTCAAAATTAACCATAAGCGATAATTTCGGAATAGATATGACTGGTGGCTACATTTGGACATTAGACGAAGATGTAAAAAATGGTTGGAAAAGTGGCTATAATCCGTTGAATGGAACTGCAAATCAAGAAATAAATTTTAATTACAATTATCCAAGTTCTGGTGATATTACACCAGCTCAAAAAGCCTATATAAAATCTTATGTGGATAGTTTTGAAATAGCATTAGATGGTGCAAATTTTCAAGATTCATTATTAGGATGGCGACGTTTTGGTGCAAATAATGCATTTATCGATATGATTATCATTTCTGAAACCTTTAAAGATTATGACGCCTACAGAAATAATTTTTATATGTTTAAAGATAAAGGCACAAAAATGCGTCCAGGACCAATTTGGGGATTTAATAATTCTTTAAAAAACACCACAAATTGCACTACTGATTTAACAACAGGTTTTACTTATAATATTGCAACTGCTTGCCCTAATGAAGTAGCCTTGCCTACTTTTTGGTGGAGCAAATTGATGACAGATGCACAATTTGTAAAAGATTTAAAATGCGCTTATACAAATTATAGAAAAGTAGGTGAACTGCTTGATACCACAACAATTTTCCACTATATGGATTCTGTTTCTACCTTATTAAATGCACAAAATGCGCAAACTAGAAACTTTACACAATGGCCAATTTTTGGTGTAAATTTAATAAACGAACCCACACCAATGGCTACAAATTATGCTGAAGAAATTGCGAATATAAAATCATTTTTCAGAGCAAGACTTACTTGGCTTGATGGAAATTGGATAGATCCAACATGCATAATTTCTGCTATTAAAAATAATGATTTAAATAATTATGTGTCTGTATATCCAAATCCAGCGCAACAAAAATTTGCAATTGACATGCAATTAAATTCAACATCTGCAAAACAAATTGAAATATTAGATATGCTAGGCAATGTTATTTTTAATAATACCACTAATAAAAATAAAATAAATATTGATTGTGCTAAATGGCAACAAGGCATTTATTTTGTAAAAATATCGAGCAAAGAGGGAAGTGCAACAAAAAAAATAGTGATTGCAAATTAATTTTTTATGAATTATGAGCTGTATAAATAATAAAGATTACCGTTTTGGTTTTAACGGTCAGCATAAGGATAATGAAGTGAAAGGCGTGGGAAATAGTTTAGATTTTGGAGCGAGGATTTATGATAGTAGGTTGGGAAAGTTTTTATCACTTGACCCGCTAATGAAAAATTATCCAGATTTAAGTCCTTATCATTTTAGCGGTAATAGCCCCATTTTATTTGTAGATTATGATGGAAATGATTTTGGAATTAAAATTGACCACGACACAAAAACTATTATTATAGTTGCTAATGTATATACTACCTCTAAAACTACATACGAACAAGCTCAAAGCTCTGCTGAAAAATGGAATGCCAAGAGCGCAACTATTGATGGTTATACTGTTACTTTCCAAGTTAAAGTAAACAAACCTTCTAAAAGTGTATATTCTGATGCGGATTTAGTAAAAAGTAAAACTGCAAGAAACAATGCAGCTTGGTCTGATGCGAATCTCGATGAAATAGGTAATGAATATGCGGGGGTAGATGGGCATAATTCAAAATATGTAAGTGGAGACGAATATGTAGGGGGTGTTACTGAAAACGGTAAACATATAAGTATGAATGAACATTATGAAAATGGAGATATGGGCAATTTTGAAGATTTAACTACTCACGAATTTGGGCATTTATTTGGGCTTGATGATGAAGATGGTAATAAAGATGGAAAAACTGACCCATACTATGGTGGTAAAAATGGAATTATGGAATATAAAGGAACTGATTTAAGTCCCATAAGTGATAATGATGTAAAGACTATCGTAAACTATGCGAAAGATGCCTTAGCAGGAAAAACAAAAGAAGGAGATGCTAAAGTTAAAGTGATAGAACAAAAAGGTAAAAGCAATGGTAAAAACCCAATAGGCGTAAAAAATGAATAAAATACTTTTATTACTATTTATATTATTTCAATGGAATTATGGATTTTCATGTTCCTGCATTGGCAAAAGAACAGTTAGAGAAGAGTTTGAAAAATCAGATGCTGTTTTTGAGGGAAGGATTTTAAGTAAAAATAAATTTATTGTACAAGACAATAACTTACCTGCAAACTATAAAATGTACAAAGTTGAATTTAAAATTTTAGTTCTAAAAAAATATAAGGGTAGTTTGGTAAAAGACACAATTTCAGTTATTACAGGAAATGGAGGAGGTGATTGTGGTATAGATTTTATACTTGATAAATCATATATAATATATACTAATTATTCAAATAAATATTTTGAAAATGGCAAAGAAATACAGCCTTTTTTGACAACGGATATTTGTAGAAGAAATACTATTAATAATAAAAAAGAGCAAAGAAAATTAAAATGCTTAATAAAATAAAACAACAAAAAGTTTTACTCTCCACCAAGCCAAAAAAAATCAAAAGCGATTAAATGATAACTTTTAAAATATGAGGGGCTTTTTAGGGTAAAGAATGTAGGGAAAAAAGGGATTACAAGCAAAAAAATAATTTTCTTCAAGATAAGTAAGCAAATAAATAATTTTCGAAGACTTTGTAAAAAACAACAAAGAATATCATCAGATAAATTAAAAATAGTAACTTTGAAATAAAAGTAAAAGTATGCAAGCAATAACTATAAAAGAGAAATTACACCATTATATAGATGTGGCTCAAGAACAACAATTACAAGCTATATATACTTTATTAGAAGATAAAATAGAATTGAGTGCATCTAATCGAATAAGTATAGATCAATACAATAAAGAAATAGAGGAGGCTGAAGCAAGAATAGAATCAGGAGAATTTTATACACAGGCAGAAATTAAAAGCAAGATATAATAATGACTAAAGAAGAGTTTATTATTAAATGGGATAAACAAGCTTGGGTGCAATTGCAAAATGTGTATGAATATATATCGAAAAATTCTTTACAAAATGCAAATAAAGTACGATTAGAAATCATTGCAAAAGTAGATAGTATACTCAAAGTACCCACTAGTTTTGGAGAAGATAAATACAAGAAAAACAATGATGGAAGTTATCGTTATTTTGAAATATACACGTATCGAATAGCTTTTAGAATATTAAAAAATCAAATTCTAATTTTACGAGTAAGAAGCACGTATCAAGAGCCATTAGAATATTAAAACATTATAATAAGATAATAAAAATCAATAAATGTCAGCAATGTTAATGGCTATCAGTAGTTAATAATTTTTCAACTTTGAATTAAAAAAAATCAACTCTATTTTTTTAATAAGATTTCTTTTAGTTCTGCAATACTTTTTTTGCCAATTAAAATGCCATTTTCATCAATTAAAAATAGTGCAGGGATATCAGAAACGCCATAGGCTTTTGCAAATTTATTTGTCAATACAAAATCGCTGGTTTCTTCTAGTTGATATGTCCAATTAAAGCCCATTTTTTGTGCCACAATTTGGCTGTTTCCTTTGGTTTTTTCTAAAGCAATACTAACAATTTCAAAAGTGCCATCAGTTGATTTTTGCAAATCAATAATTTCTGGAAGTTCAACTCGGCAAGGCATACACCAGCTTCCCCAAAAAACTAATACAACTTTTTTTCCTTTTAAATGTTCAAGTTTAAAACTATTGCCATTTGATAATGTTGCATCAATATTTGGTGCAAGTTTACCATTTTTTGGTTTGGAAGAATATAAATAAGTGAATAAAAAATAACCACCAAAAAGCAAGGTCATTAAAACGAAAAATTTTGAAATTTTCATAAATTACATCCATTGCTTCATAAACACATCCATACTGTCTAACATGTGTTGAATTTGTTCTTTTCGCAAACCATGATGACAAGCCAACAACATGCCGCCTTGCATTACTTTATCGCTTTCGCCATAGCCGTTTGCACTTGCTTTATGTGCAATATTCTTAAAGCCTGGCTGACGTAAAATATTTCCTGTAAAAACGGTTCGGGTCATTATATTTCTTTTTTCAAGAAAAATTTGCAAATCACGACGAATAAAAGGAGCAGAGTTTCTTACCGTTGAAGCAAAAGCCAACCAGCCAGTTCTTGAATTGGGCAATTGTTTTGGAAGAATAAAAAATTCTTCATATTGCTCAAAATGTTTGCGAACTCGTAAATAATATTCGGTTCTTAAGTCTAAATTTTTTGCAAGTTTGCTTAATTGAACTAAGCCAAAAGCGGCTCCCAGTTCACTTGGTTCAATATTGTATCCAGGTTCTTCAAATACAAATTTTGCATCGTATGGAATGCCATCTACTTCAACATTAAAACGATTTTCAATCGTTTCACTTTCTACAAATAAAGAAGATGAACGTCCCCAAGAACGCAATAATTTTCCTCTGCGCAAATGCTCATCGTTGTTTACACAAAGCATTCCGCCATTTCCTGCACAATTTATAATATGAGAACCATAAAAACTTGTTGTACTCATGTCTGTAAATCGACCACTACTTTCGCCATCAATTTCAGCGCCCAAGGTATCAGCACTATCTTCTAAAACAAATAAATTATGTTTATCTGCTATTTCACGAAGCATTTTCCAATCAGGTAAATTGCCAATCAAATTTGGAATTATCATCGCTTTTGTTTTTGGCGAAATCATTTCTTCCACTTTGTTGGCATCGATATTGAAAGTGCCTTCTTCGACATCAACAAAAGCAGGAATCCAATTTTTTTTCACAATTGGAGCTACAGTTGTAGAAAAAGTTAAAGCAGGCGTAATAATTTCAGCACCTTCTTCAAAATTCATTAAATCTGCTGCTAAATACAAGGCGCTAGACCCAGAATTTACACCAATACCATGTTTTTTATTATATAATGAAGCTATTTTACTTTCAAGTTCTCTCACGTTTTTCCCCATTTGTGTTGAGGTTTTTAAAACTTCAACTACCGCATCTATTTCTTCTTGACCATGAACGGTTTGACCATAAGGAACTGCAATATAATCACTCATAAATATAATTTTTAGAAAGCAAATTTATTCTTTTCATTCTAAATGAAATCATAAATTTATTATTAATTTATTTATGTGCTATTTAAATAAAAAATTCACATTTCTTTTTAGCTTCATTGTTTAATAAAAGACGTTTCAATTCGTATCTTGCATTTTTAATTTACTAGAAAAAGAAAAATGAAAGTAGTACTTTTTGCAGGAGGTTTAGGCACACGAATTTCGGAAGAAAGCCATTTGAAACCAAAACCAATGATTGAGATTGGTGGAAAACCAATTTTGTGGCACATAATGAAAATTTATGCATCGCATGGATTTAATGAATTTATTGTGTGTTGCGGTTACAAAGGTTGGATGATAAAAGAATATTTTCAAAATTACTATTTACACAATTCAAATATTACGGTACATTTAGATGAAAATAAAGTAGAAGTTCATAATTCAGCAGCAGAACCTTTTAAAATTACTTTGGTGGACACAGGATTGGAAACAATGACAGCAGGACGTTTGCGTCAAATTTTGCCTTATACCAACAATGAAACATTTATGCTCACATATGGCGATGGTGTTTGTGATATTGACATTAATAAACTTTTAGAATTTCATAAAAATCATGGTAAAATTTGTACAATGACTTCTGTGCAACCCAGCAGTAGATTTGGAATTATAAAAATGCAAGCTGATGGAACTGTAGAAAGTTTTGAAGAAAAACCACAAGATAGTGGCACATGGATTAATGGCGGTTTTTTTGTAATCAATCCTGAAATAAAAAATTATTTACACAATGATGCAGACAAAATAATGTGGGAAAGACAACCGATGTTTGACTTGGCTAGCGAAAAACAATTGGTAGGTTACAAACATCAAGGTTTTTGGAAATGCATGGATACCATGCGTGATAAAGAAGAATTAGAATTTGATTGGTTAAATAATCCCCTTTGGAAAAAATGGTAAGCATTCATTATCTTAAACCTTATTTTGAAAATAAAAAAGTTTTTTTAACTGGTCATACTGGTTTTAAAGGTGCTTGGATGTTGCAAATTTTAAGTTTGCTTGGCGCAAAAGTTACCGGATATTCTTTAGCAGCCGATGAAAAAAGTTTATACAATCAAATTGATGGCGATTCATATTGTGAAAAATCTTATGTTGAAAATATCAATAATATTGAAAAATTAAAAGCAGCTATTAATGAAACAAATCCTGATTTTATATTTCATTTTGCGGCGCAAGCTTTGGTTTTGGAAGGTTACAAAAATCCAATTACGACTTTTGAAACAAATGTAATGGGCACTGCAAATGTGCTTGAATCTTTACGAGCGTTGAATAAAAAATGTGTAGCAATTATTATAACCACCGACAAAGTATATGAAAATAATAATGTAGGAAATGCGTTTTTGGAAACCGATAGACTTGGTGGTAATGATCCTTATTCGGCAAGCAAAGCAGCATGCGAAATTGTAATAGAAAGTTATAAAAAAAGTTTTTTTGCAACTGAAAAATTTGATGTTCATCAAAAATCAATTTCAATTTTAAGAGCAGGAAATGTAATTGGTGGTGGCGATTATTCGCCCAATAGAATTATTCCAGACATTATAAATGCTATTGAAAAAAATGAAGAATTAATTTTGAGACAACCAAATTCAACACGCCCTTGGCAACATGTTTTGGAACCATTGAGTGCTTATTTATTTTTGGCTACAAATATGGTTGATGCACCACAGAAATACAATGAAGCATTTAATATTGGACCAGAAAAAGAAGATGAACTTCGAGTAGAAGAATTGACAAAATTGGTAATTGCAAAAGCAAAAAAAGGAACTTATAAAATTGATGAATCAAGTGCTGTTTTTTATGAAGCAAAAACATTGATGCTTGACAATTCAAAAATTAAAAATACAATTGGCTGGAAACCAAAAATCAATGCCAAAGAAGCAATAGAAAAAACAGCGGATTGGTATTTGAACAATGAAGATGCAGCGGTGAAATGTTTGGTTCAAATAAATGATTTTTTTGAAAATAAAATAAACGATTTTGATGAAAATTGAGTCTACAGAAATTGAAGATGTAAAATTGATCACTCAATTTAGACACGAAGATGAACGTGGTGTTTTTGTAAAACCATTTCATGCAAGTGACTTTCAAAAGGCAGGAATTGATTTTGAATTGAAAGAATGTTTTTATTCTACTTCCAAAAAAAATGTAGTTCGAGGAATGCATTTTCATTTACCACCTTTTGATCATGCAAAAATTGTGTTTTGCACCGAAGGTGAAATTTTGGATGTGGCTTTGGATTTGAGAAAAAATAAAGACACATATGGTAAATTTATTTCTCGAAAATTATCTTTTGAAAAAAGCAATGCCATGTATATTCCCAAAGGATTTGCACATGGTTTTTTAAGTTTATCAGAAACGTCAACATTAGTTTATTTTGTAGATGGCGAATATCAAAAAGAAGCGGATGCTGGAATTCATTTTGAAAGTTTTGGAATGGATTGGAATGATGAAAATAAAATTTTGAGTTTGCGTGATAGACTTTTTATTCCATTAAAAGATTTTGAATCGCCTTTTTAAAAAAAATATAAAAATGAAAATATTTATTTCAGGAGCATCGGGTTTAGTGGGTGGAAATTGCCAAAAATATTTTATAGAAAAAGGTGAAAATGTTCTTGGAACTTATTTTTCTTATCCAGTAGAAAATACTTTTTTTTACGATACACTTTCGCCAGAAAATCCTGATAATGTTGACGTAGAAAAATTTTCTCCAGATGTTATTTTGCATTGTGGTGCGTTGACTCATGTAGATTATTGCGAAGAAAATGTAGAAGAAAGTTTTCAAAAAACTGTACAATCAACAATAAATTTAGTTGCACTTTCAACAAAATTAAATTCAAAATTTGTATTTATTTCTACCGATTATGTGTTTGATGGAAAAGCTGGACCATACAAAGAAAATGATGAAGTAAATCCACTATCAATTTATGCAAAACATAAATTAGAAGCTGAAAATTTTGTAAAAGAACATTGCAAAAATTATTTAATTTTAAGAATAACCAATGTTTATGGTGATGAAATAAGAAATAAGAATTTTGTTTCACGAATTATAGAGCAATGTGTAAACAAACAAAAGTTAATTTTAAAGTTGCCTTATGATCAATATGCTACGCCCATAAATGCTTGGGATATTGCACGAGCACTTTTTTTATTATTACAAGATAATAAAAGTGGAATTTATCACATTTCAAGTACCGATTGGATGAACAGGGTTGAATTAGCTATGAATATCTTGAAATTTTTTCCCGATGCTGATTATGAATTAATTCCATTTTCTACAAAAGAATTAAACCAGCCCGCTTCAAGACCATTACTTGGTGGATTGATCAAAGAAAAATTTAGTGCTGAGTATCCAGAATTTATATTTAGTACTGTACAAGATTTTGTTATGTCTAAAAATAAGAAATAGAACTTCATTGTAAGTTAAGATTTCAATTTTCGTCAATTATGAAGATGAAATTATATAAACACTACTTGAAATTTAATTCTATTGCAAACTTCAAAAATATCGTATTGATATTATTGATTATGATTAGTAATATGAATTGTTCATATTCACAAAAAAAACCTACTATGAAAAATTCAACTAACTTACACTACAGCAATTTAGATTCAACAAAATTAAAACTTAGCCATGAGGAATGGAAAGAAATATTGCCATCTCATGTTTATGAAATTGCAATTAATAAAGGAACAGAAAGAGCCTTTACTGGAAAATATTGGGACTTTTATGAAAAGGGAAAATATGCTTGTGCTGCTTGTGGCAATATGCTTTTTGCAAGTGATGCTAAGTTTGAAAGCAGTTGTGGATGGCCAAGTTTTTTTGAACCTTTTACTGAAAATAGTGTAAAATATGAAGAAGATAAAACTTATGGAATGAATAGAGTGGAAGTGTTATGTGGTAGATGTGATGCGCATTTGGGTCATATTTTTGACGATGGTCCTCCACCTACATATAAAAGATATTGTATAAATAGTGGCGTAATTGAACACAAAAATAATAAAGATGAAATGGAAAAATAGTTTTTATAAAGGAGTAATTTTTTTTATCGGCTTTTTGCAATTAAGTTGTAATGCACAAGAAGTTAATCTTAAAGAGTTAAAAATAAATGATTCAAGTAAACTGAATAAAAATATGAATAAAGAGGAATTAGCAACTTTAGGTGCAGGATGTTTTTGGTGTATTGAAGCACAATTTTTAGAGTTAAAAGGCGTTTCAAAAGTAGTTTCTGGATATAGTGGTGGACAAACAGATAATCCGACATATAAAGAAGTTTGTTCTGGAAATACTGGTCATGCAGAAGTTATACAAGTAACATATGACCCAAGTATTATTTCTTTTGATGAAATTTTAATAGGATTTTGGTCTGCTCATGATCCAACAACTTTAAATAAACAAGGAAATGATGTAGGCACACAATACAGAAGTGTTATTTTTTATCATAATGATGAACAAAAAGAACTAGCTGAAAAATATATAAAAAAATTAAATGATGAAAACACCTTTGGGAAACCTGTTGTAACTGAAGTTTCAAAATTTGAAAAATTTTATGAAGCAGAAGATTATCATCAAAATTATTACAATCAGAATGAAACACAACCTTACTGCATGTTTGTGATAAAACCCAAAATGGAAAAATTTAAAGCCGTTTTTGGAGATAAATTAAAAGTTAAAAACTAAATAGTATGAAATACATCTTGAAATCAGTTCTAGTTTTATTTTCATTTGGCATTTTATCATTAAATGCAGAAATGAAAAGCAAAGTTCAAAGTAGTAGTATAAATTTTACAATTAAAAATGCTGGGCTTAAAGTAAATGGAAAGTTTACAGAAATAGAAGTTAAAGCCAATTTTGATGATTTAAATTTAGCTAAATCTTCAATTGTAGGTTTTGCAAAAGCATCGTCAATATCAACTGGTATTGGACTTCGAGATAGTCACTTAAAAGAAAAAGAAGAATTTTTTAATGTCAAAAAATATCCAACGTTGGAATTAAAATCGGTAAGCTTCAAAGAAATAAGTAAAGGGAAGTATGAATCTTTATTTGACCTAACGATAAAAGGCATTACAAAAAGAATAAAAATAGAAATGATATCAAAAGAATTAAATGGTGTTGTAACTTTGGAATCTAAATTTATTATAAATAGAAATAGTTGGAATATTGGAGGAGATAGTTTTACAATGGGAGATATGGTTACTGTAAATTTAAAAACTCAAATAAAGTAAAAAATTAATGACAAAAGACTTAATTAATTTAGCAATTTCAAATTTAGTACAATTAAAAAAAGTATTATCTCATTCAACTACTTTACATTATACATCAAGGTTACAAATTTTATTTGAAAGCACAATTGGCATGCACGTGCGACATATTATTGAATTTTATCAATGTTTAGCCGATAATAATTCAACAGGAATAATAAGTTACGATGATAGAATTCGAAATTCACAGTTTGAAAATGATTTAGAATTTACAATTTCATATTTAGATATTTTAATAGAAAAAATAAGTTCTATTGAAAATAATGAAAACTTAATTTTATTAAATGACAATACTTTTACTGGAAATAAACTTGAAATAAAAACAAACACCAATCGAGAATTAACTTATTTAATCGAACATACAATTCATCATTTGGCAATTATAAAAATGGCTTACACCAGTAATTTTCAAGAAATAATTTTTGATGATGATTTTGGTGTAGCTTTTTCAACTATAAAATATAAAAATAGTGTGCACCGTAAGCTTTCTGCCAGTTAATAAAACATCTTTTATACTTACACATAATCGAGATGAACATATAAATCGAGGCGTTGCTTTCTTGCCTATTTTTTATGAAATTAGTAGTAATAAAATTGTCTTTCCTAAAGATTCAAAAGCAAATGGCACTTGGATTTCAACCTCAAAAAATTATTCACTTTGTTTGTTAAATGGAGGTTTTGAAAAACACAAACATGAGCCACCCTATAAACATAGTAGAGGGCAATTA
>JAGNRR010000162.1 GCA_017988595.1 Chitinophagaceae bacterium | reverse complement strand
GAAGGACTCCGTTGACTTAAGTTTAAGTTTAGTTGGAATAATGGCGCTTTTTATGGGTATAATGGCAATAGCTGAAAAAGCTGGTGGAATTCGATTACTAAGTAAAATCATTGGACCATTTTTTTCAAAATTATTTCCCGATTTGCCAAAAAATCATCCTGCCATGGGACACATGATGATGAATTTTTCTGCAAATCTTTTAGGATTAGATAACGCAGCCACTCCATTTGGATTAAAAGCAATGGAAAGCCTTCAAGAATTAAATCCAACTAAAGATGTAGCTTCAAATGCTCAAATAATGTTTTTAGCTTTGCATGCATCGGGTTTAACATTAATACCTGTAAGTATCATTGCCATGCGTGCTTCTATGAATGCAAGCAACCCTACCGATATTTTTATTCCTTGCATGATTGCCACTTTTGTAGCTACAATTACTGCAATGACTTTAGTTTCTATAAAACAAAAAATAAATATTTTCCAACCTGTTTTAATTTCTTGGATTTTAGGGATTAGTGCTTTGATCGCATCTTTAGTTTTATTTCTTACAAAATTACAAAGTAAAGAATTGGAAGAATTTAGTGCAAACTTGAGTAACGGATTAATATTATTTATCTTTTTTGCCATTGTTGCTGGAGCTGTTTATAAAAAAATAAATGTTTTTGATGCATTTATAGATGGCGCAAAAGGTGGTTTTGAAATTGCGGTAAAAATTATTCCTTATTTGGTGGGCATGCTTGTTGCCATTTCACTTTTAAGAACAAGCGGTGCTTTTGATTATGTAATAGAAGCATTTCGATTTTTGTTTTCTTTTTTAAATGATACCAGATTTATTGATGGCTTGCCAACTGCAATTATAAAACCACTTAGCGGAAGTGGCGCAAGAGGAATGATGGTGGATACCATGCAAACTTTTGGTGCTGATAGTTTTGCAGGAAGACTTTCAGGAATTTTGCAAGGCAGCAGCGATACTACATTTTATATTATTGCAGTTTACTTTGGCAGTGTTGGTATTAAAAATACAAGGTATAGTATAGGTGTTATGTTATTAGCAGATTTAGTTGGAATCATTACTTCAATACTATTAGCTTATTTATTTTTTGGGAATCAAATTTAAAACTTAACTTACATCAGATTTAAAATAAAATTTCGCTTTTTGAACTTTAGAAAACATAAAATATTCATCTTGTCATTTTTAAGTATTTGCTTATTAAGTGGTAATTTGATATACGTTTTTCAAAATTTTGAATTAATTAAACATAAAAAAAATCAACAAAAAAGTAATGAAATTAGTGCAACCCTAAAATTAACTATTCAAGATTGGATAGCGTTTGGCGGTGAAGAAAAAGTAAACTTAAAAGAAATTAATTTTAAGGAAAAAATGTTTGATATTGTAAAAATAGAAATAAAAGAAAAAGTCGTTTTACTATATGGACATTTTGATAAAGAAGAAGATGGATTGCTTGCAAAAATTAAACATCAGAAAAAAAACCTGAATGAAAAACTTGCCAAATTTTCATTTTTTACTTTATATTTTCTTCAAGAATTTCAAGAAATAAAATTTCATAATCCCGAATATTTCCAACCAAAAGTAAAAGTAGTTGTATGTTTTTCACTTTTGTTAGGAACAGCGAATAGTGTATTTCGTCCTCCTCTAGTTTAGTTTTTTATTTAAAATTTAAAAATCAATAGTTCATTATTTTAATTTATAATGAACTATTAAAACTATTCAATAAAAATATTAAAACTTAACATTAATCATTATGAAAAAAATTTTACTGAGCTTTATGCTCTTTTCATATATAGTTGCAAAAGCTCAAATAGATAGTACACAAAATATAAAAGCTGTTGTTATTTCTGGAAATAAATTTGCAGAACACAAAAAATATATCGCTCAAAAATTAGATATCATTTCTGCAAAACAAATTAGCAAAATGAATGCTCAAACTACTGCTGATGTTTTAATAAACAGCGGAAAAGTATTTGTGCAAAAAAGTCAGCAAGGCGGCGGCAGCCCAGTAGTTAGAGGTTTTGAAGCCAGCAGAATATTACTTGTTGTTGATGGTGTTCGATTAAACAATGCTATATTTCGAGCTGGGCATTTACAAAATATTATTTCAATTGATAATAATATTTTAGATAGAATGGAAATTCTTTATGGACCTGCATCAACAATTCATGGAAGCGATGCATTGGGTGGTGTCATTTCAATGAAAACCAAAGATCCTGTTTTGGGATTAAAAGATAAAATATCATTTAACGCAGCTAATGCATTATTACGATATGCTACTGTAAATAATGAAAACTCAGCTCATGTTGATTTTAGCTTTGGTAATAAAAAATTTGCTTCATTGAGTAGTATCTCTTATTCAAAATTTGGCGATATAAGAATGGGAAGAAATGCACCAGATTCAATAATCAATCTTTGGAAAAAAAATTACAATATTGTAAATGAAAACGGTGTTGATACTTTTTGTAAAAATAATGATCCATATACACAAGTTTCTTCTGGATATAACCAAATAGATTTATTGCAAAAATTTATTTACCAACAAAATGTACAAATGAAACATAGTTTAAATCTTCAATATTCTACTTCAAGTAATATTCCACGATATGATAGACTTGGTGAAACAGATACTAATGGACTTCTAACAAATGCAAAGTGGTATTATGGACCACAAAAAAGAGGAATGGCTGTGTATCAATTTGAATATAAAAACATTAGTCGTTATATTGATGAAATGATGGCAAATGTCAGCTATCAGGCACTTGAAGAAAGCAGAAATAATAGAAAGTATAAAAATTATGGATTGCAAATGAGAACTGAAAATATAAATGTTATTGGATTTAATTTAGCAGGTAAAAAAAGTTTAGAAAAACATGAAATTACTGCTGGAATCGACGGACAACTGAACGATTTAAAATCTACTGCAATTAAAAAAAATATACTTACGAATGTAGAAACGAAATTGGATACAAGATACCCAGACGGAAAAAACAATATGAACTTGCTAGGTATTTTTGTGCAACACAATTGGAAAATGTTTGATGGAAAATTGGTTTTAAATGATGGATTAAGATTTAATTCATCAAACCTTAAATCTACAATTATAGACACATCTATTCAATTTAAATTGCCTTTCCAAAATCTTGAACAAAGCAATAAATCGCTTACAGGAAACATTGGCTTGATTTATATGCCTGATGACAATTATAGAGCAACAATAAATTACTCAACAGCTTTTCGTTCTCCAAATTTTGATGACATGGCAAAAGTTTTTGAATCTATTAAAGGTCAACGTTTAGTGGTTCCAAATGTAAATTTAAACCCAGAAAAAACACAAAATATAGATATTAGTTTTGCTTACAATACTAATAAATTTCATTTTGAAACATGGGGGTTTTATACCAATTTCAAAGATGCCATCGTGAGCGATGTATTTCAATTAAATGGTCAAGATTCTGTATTATACGATGGCGTAATGACAAAAGTTTATGCCAGTCAAAATAAAGCTAAAGCATTTTTATATGGAGGAGGAATTAGTTTAAGTTATAATTTTAGCAAAGAATTTTCAGCTTTTGGTAATTACAATTACACCTATGGCAGAATAGATGAAGATTCTACATTAAAACCACTTGATCATATTCCACCTGCTTACGGTACAATTGGAATAAAATATGATGCAGGAAAATGGTATCAAGAATTTTATGCAATTTATAATGGTAAAAAAACATTGCAAAATTATAATCTAACTGGAGAAGATAATTTAGCTTATGCCACACCAAATGGTTTGCCAGCATGGACATCAATCAATTTCAGAACAGGTGTTTTTGTACATCCTCATTTTCAATTACAAGGCGGAGTTGAAAACATTTTAGATAAAGGATACCGAACATTAGCTAGTGGTTTTTCGGCTGGTGGTCGAAATTTTATTTTTGCTGCTAGGTATATTTTTTAAGTTTTACAACTTATTTTCAAATAAAAAATCCCGAAACTTTTTTCGGGATTTTTTGTGACCGCGTTAGGATTCAAACCTAAAACCTTCTCATCCGTAGTGAGATGCTCTATTCAGTTGAGCTACGCAGCCAGTTTTTTTTTCGAATGGCAAAGATAAGTTTATTTATAAAATATTAAATCAAAATGAAGTAATTTTTTAATTCAAATCGAAGATTAATACAACTTACATTTGTACTTTAGCTAAATATTATATGGAAATTCAACTTTGGTCGCTTGGAAAAATAAAAAAAGACGAATATCAAAATGCCATCGAAATATTTGAAAAAAGACTCAAACACTATACTAAATTCAGTTTTTTAATCATCGACAATTCAAAAATCAATAATCAATTAGCAAAAAATGATATTTTAAAACAAGAAGCCAAATTAATTTACGAAAAACTACACCCCAAAGA
>JAGNRR010000161.1 GCA_017988595.1 Chitinophagaceae bacterium | reverse complement strand
TTGATAACACAGTTTAATGCCACACCGCCTGCCAAACAAAGATTAGTTGTATTTAATATTTCTTTAGTATGAGTTGCTAGCTTAATTACAATTTCGGTAGTTACTAATTGAATAGCCAAAGCTAAATTGCAATAATCTAATGTGATTTCATTTTCGTCATCAACTCTTGGAGAAATACCAAAAAGTTCTTCCCAAAATTTATTGTTGGTCATTACATTTCCAATTGCATATTGAAAAAATTTTTGATTTAAAAAAACAGATCCATCCGAAAAAATGGTACAAACTTCTTCTTTTATCAAACGGATAAATTCAATAGTTTGCGCATCATTTTTATTTCCATAAGGTGCAAGCCCCATTAATTTATATTCGCCACTATTTACTTTAAAACCACAATAATATGTAAAGGCACTATAAAGTAGTCCCACAGAGTGTGGAAAATGCATTTCTTTTTTTAGTTCAATAGTATTTTTGTTTCCATAGCAAATGCTCGCTGTGCTCCATTCGCCCACACCATCGATTGTTAAAATAGCAGCATCCTCAAAATTGCTGGGATAAAAAGCACTAGCCGCATGGCTTAAATGATGCTCTGGGAAAAGTAATTTTGTTTTTGATTTATCCCAAGTACCAATTTTTTTTAAATGTCCATTGATTAGTTTTTTAAAGAAAAATTTTTCTTGCATCCACGAAGGCATTGCTTTTAAAAAAGAAAAAAATCCTTTTGGCGCAAATGCATAATAAGTTTCTAGTAAACGTTCAAATTTCAATAAAGGTTTATCGTAAAATGCTATGGCATCTAAATCAGATAATTTTAATCCAGCTTCTTTTAAACAATATTTTATGGCTTCTTCAGGGAAATTATTGTCGTGTTTTTTTCTCGAAAATCGTTCTTCTTGGGCTGCTGCAATGATTTCATTATTTACCACAATTGCTGCTGCGCTATCATGATAAAATGCTGAAATGCCTAGGATTTTCATATTATAATTTGATATTGAATTATTTTTGACTATTCAACACTTCACTTTTTTCCTCAAAAGTGCTATAGAAATATGGGGTCTTGGCTTCAAACTCTGCTGCGCAAGTATCTACCATTTTATAAACTCGAGTAATACCCCATGCTTTTCTTTTTTCATACACATCATCTTCAGTGCCATCATTCATTATTCTTGCTATTTGCTCATCGCCAAAACCATTGTGTTTGGCAAGTCGCATAAGATTTTCAGGAATAGTATCAAGTTTGTATATTGCTATTTCTTTTTCAATTTCACAAATTTCATTTATTTGATTTAAAAACCATTTGTCTATTCCATGACTGGCTTTTGAAATTGAATTAATACTAATACCTGCCATCAAGGCATCTTTAATTCTGAAAATTCTATCCCATTTTGGGGTTTTTAAATAATCTAGAATCTCTTCACTTTTCATCAAACTTTTACCATAATAACCTAATCCAACAGCATTGTTTTCCAAACTTTGACACGCTTTTTGAATTGCCTCATTAAAACTTCTGCCAATTGCCATTACTTCACCAACACTTTTCATTTGTAACCCAAGTGTGTCTTTTGCACCTTTAAATTTATCAAAATTCCATCGTGGAATTTTTACGATTACATAATCTAATGCGGGTTCAAAAAATGCAGATGTGGTCTCGGTTATTTGATTTTTTAATTCATCTAATCTAAAACCCAACGCTAATTTTGCAGCCACTTTTGCAATCGGATATCCTGTGGCTTTACTTGCTAAGGCTGATGAACGTGATACTCGAGGATTTATTTCAATTGCAATTAGCTCTTCAGTTTCAGGATTTAATGCAAATTGTACATTACATCCACCTGCAAAATTTCCTAAATCACGCATCATTTTTATAGCCGTATTTCGCATCAATTGAAATGCAGTATCGCTCAACGTCATAGCAGGCGCCACTGTTATTGAATCGCCAGTGTGAACGCCCATTGGATCAAAATTTTCAACTGTACAAATAATGCAAACATTATCTGCGGCATCTCTTAAAAGTTCCAACTCAAATTCTTTCCATCCAAGCACGGCTTGTTCCACCAAAACTTCATGAATTGGAGAAGCTTTTAATCCATTATTCAAGGCATCATCTAAATCTTCTTTTGTATTTACAAATCCGCCACCTGTGCCTCCAAGTGTAAATGATGGTCTAATTACCAAAGGAAATCCCATTTCTTGTGCAAATTCTTTTCCTTCTAAAAAAGAATTTGCAGTTTTTGCTTTTGCAACAGTTACACCTAGTTTTATCATCCATTGCCGAAATTCTTCACGGTCTTCGGCTTTATTAATTGCTTTGATATCAACACCAATTAATCGAACATTAAACTTTTTCCAAATACCTAACTCTTCAGCTTCTTTGGCTAAATTCAATGCTGTTTGTCCGCCCATTGTTGGCAATACTGCATCGATTTCATTTTCTTCAAGAATTTGTTCTATGCTTTCAACAGTTAATGGCAAAAGATAAACTCGATCTGCCATCATCGGATCGGTCATTATTGTCGCTGGATTAGAATTTATCAGAATCACCTTTACGCCTTCTTCTCTTAAGGAACGAGCAGCTTGAGTGCCACTATAATCAAATTCGCAGGCTTGCCCAATTATTATAGGACCCGAACCGATAATTAAAACTGATTTGATGGATTTGTCTTGAGGCATTTTTTTTTTACTCCGATATTAAAAAACACGGAGAAGTTTTGAACTATTTTTTGACGAAACAAAGGTATAAAAAAAAATAGTTTTTTTTTATTTATTCTAAAACTAGTTGAAATCTAGCTGAAACTTAATTTTCATTGCTATCGCCAAACGATATAAACGATGAATTAAAGCCTAATCGAAGACCATATATTGTTTTTCTAAAATCTGTTTGACTCATTACAGCATCTAATCTAAAAAATCGAAATTGTTTAAACCCTAAATTTTCTAATCCCAATGCATATTCAATATAAAAATTATTATTATTTATAAACATGGCATTGCTTGAAGCAACTAAATAATATTTCCATTTTCTAAATCCAGGAATTTTGTTGGTGCCCAAACCGTAAAAATGATGTTCAACATGTGCTTCTGTATAAAATTTTTCGGTATTGCTTTTTATATAAAAAGGCATCATATGAAAACTTGTTAAATAATCCGAAGCTTTGAAAAATTGATTTCCGATAAAATGATTAAAATCTTGGATAAAGCTTTGTTTATTTCTTAGAAAGCCACCACAAGATATGTTGTAGAAAAATTTTCCATACATGTTTAAATTTAGATCATCTTCAACAGAAAATTTCCATTTTTCATAATTTACATCACTACCTAATATTTGCCATCCTTTGGAAAAAATAAATGAAAATGTTGGCTGATTCGATGGCGAAGAATAAATTCTATCTGGATATTTTATATAGTGTCTTCCGCCTTGATAGCTGAATGAAAAATTAGAAGTTATAGCTTGATGATTCATTGTTTTTAGTGAACCTAAAGTTTGTGGGAAATTTTTTGTAAACCGTTCAGGTCTTTTATCAAATGAAAAAAAAGTACTGTTGTCTATGGCAATTCTATCTTGATATTCTCCATTTACTTGAAATGAAAAACCATTTACAAATTTTTTGGCATATTTTATTTTTGCAAAATAGGCTTGGTATATTTTTAAATGATTTCTAGAATATATTAATGTTGAAACAGAATTTGCTAATTCCGAAACAGGATTGGAGTTGTCATATTGAAAAATAGATTTCCCAAAACCAATATTTATAGTTGACTTGTTTGTTTTCCCCCAACTGTAACTACTATTCCATTTTCCGTTCAAATGATTATTCCAAAACCCATATCGTAGTTTTAATTGATTATTAAACACAATATCTTTTGAAATTATTTTTCTGAAATTAAAATCATATTTATAATTTAAACCTTCAACGGTGTTCCAATTAATTGATTTTAAACTTAAGATAGGACTTGTAAAAAATTTAGTAGAATCATTAAAATTTTTTTGAAATCCTTTTCCAATAATTTTTAAAAATGTATTTTTATAAGCCACTTTCGAAAGTGAATCTTTTTTTATTTTATCTACTTTTGCTATCGAATCTTTTTTTACATAATCTTTTATTTCTTCTTCTAAAAGTGGCACAGGGCGCATACTATCCCAATAGGGAATTTCTTTTTTCAACGCATCATCTTGATACTCAATTGTATATTTATTAAATGCTTTTTTACTATCATAATTAAAACTGTAATCTGTAAAAATTTGTATAAAATCTCCATGAACTTTAAAACCAAATAAACCTAAGCTAATTGAAATTAATTGATCTTTTACAATCCAAATGTCATCAACAGGAACTATTATTTGTTTAACACGAATTGTATCTAAAATATCCAACTGACTGTTTTTATCTACTTTTAAATCAATGCTGTATAATCTCCATTCATCTTCAATAATGTGTATTATGC
>JAGNRR010000159.1 GCA_017988595.1 Chitinophagaceae bacterium | reverse complement strand
AATCAGTTTCATATTTTTTCAATCTTTCTTCGCTTGAAACTAAACGCATAAGTTGAAAAATATTTTCGATATAATCGGGCTTCACCGAATTTTTTTCAGTTGGTCCACTATCTGTTTTTGCTTTTTTTATTTTTTTAAGAATTAAATCATCGCTGTCTGTAAGATAAATAGTTGCATTTTCATTTTCACTTTTACTCATTTTTCCTAGTCCATCAAGGCTGGGCACTTTTACCAATTCATTTCCAAAATTAAATGGATAAGGCTCTGGAAAAAGTTCGCCATAACGATGATTAAAACGCTGCGCAAAATTCCTAGCCATTTCCAAATGCTGTTCCTGATCTTTGCCCACAGGCACTTTTGTGGCTCTATGGATTAAAATATCTGCCGCCATAAGACTTGGATAGGTAAGCAAACCTGCATTAATATTTTCGGGTTGTGTTCTTGCTTTTTCTTTAAAGGATGCAGTTTTTTCAAGCTCACCTTTGTAAGCCAACATGTTTAACATCAAATACAATTCTGGAATTTCGGGCACATCGCTTTGCACATACAATGCCACTTTTTCAGGATCTAGTCCGCAGGCAATATTTTCGGCAAGAACACGATGTACATTTTCACACAACATTTTTGGATCGGGATGAGTGGTCAATGCATGATAATCGGCTACAAAAAAATAACAATTATATTCTTCTTGCATTTTAATATAATTTTTAATAGCACCAAAATAATTGCCTAAATGCAAAAAACCAGTGCTTCGAATTCCACTTACTACTATTTCTTTTTTCATAAAAAACTTGAATTGTAAAAGTAGAAGTTTATAAACGCATTTTTTTAAATTGAGCAAAAAAAGTTTTGTTTTTATTTATTTAAAAGTATATTTGTAAATTGTTAGTTTAGTCTAACTTATTTCAAATGATAGAAAAAAGTTTAAGCGAAGTAAATGAAAGTGTCGATACAATTCAAAAAATGAGTTTTTTGAAACGCATTTTTTCATTTTTCGGACCAGCATATATGGTATCGGTTGGATATATGGATCCTGGAAATTGGGCAACAGCACTTCAGGGTGGAAGTCGATATGGCTATCAATTAATTTGGGTAATGGTGATGAGTAATTTGATGGCAATTGTATTGCAAAGTCTTTGTGCAAGATTGGGAATTGTTTACCGAAAAGATTTGGCACAAATAAATAGAGAAACTTATCCAAAGGGCATAAATTTTAGTTTATACATTCTTGCCGAATTGGCAATTGCAGCCACAGATTTAGCCGAAGTTATTGGAATGGCAATTGGATTAAATTTGCTTTTTGGTTTACCCTTAATTTGGGGTGTTTCTATCACCGTTTTGGATACCTTCATTTTATTGTATTTGCAAAAATTAGGGATTCGAAAAATGGAAGCATTTATTATTGGATTAATTTCTATCATCTTTATTTCGTTTGCTATTGAATTATTTATTGTGAAACCAAGTATAGTAGAAATTGCAAAAGGCATTAAACCAAGTTTTCCAGATAAATATGCTTTGTATATTGCCATCGGAATAATTGGCGCAACGGTGATGCCACACAATTTATATTTACATTCGGCATTGGTGCAAACAAGAAAAATTGGAAGAGATTTTGCTTCAATTAAAAAAGCTATAAAAATGAATATTTTTGATAGCATTATTGCGTTGAATTTAGCGTTGTTTGTAAATGCTAGTATTTTAATTCTTGCAGCAACAGTTTTTTATAAAGCTGGCATGACAGACATTGCAAGTATTCAGACAGCTCATAAATTATTGGCACCTATGGTGGGAAATAATTTAGCGCCAATTCTTTTTGCAATTGCATTAATAGCTGCTGGGCAAAGCAGTACAATTACAGGAACCTTGGCAGGTCAAATTGTAATGGAAGGTTATCTTCAACTACGCATTAATCCTGTATTGCGAAGACTTTTGACCCGAGCTATAGCCATAATTCCTGCATTTATTATTATACTTTTAGCTGGTGAAGAAAAAATAGAAGATTTGCTTGTTTTTTCGCAAGTGGTATTAAGTATTCAGTTAGCTTTTGCTATTATTCCGCTTTTGCAAGTGGTGAGCAATAAAGAAAAAATGAAAGAATTTGTTATTGGAAAATTTACCATTTTTATTTCTGTTTTGATTACAGCTATCATTTTATTTCTAAATATTAAATGGATAATCAGCGAATCAATCTTGATTTTAAATTCAGATCAAGGAATTTTCTTAAAAATAATGTTGATTTTAGGCTTATTGTTTTTTGTGTTTTTATTGCTTTACACTATAATTTATCCTTTCGTTAAAAAGAAAAAAGTGAACGATGTGTCTGTTCACGAATTAAGAGATATAAATCCATTGCCTGTAAAACCATATCATAATGTAGCATTGGCTTTGGATTTTAGCGACAAAGACAATTTGGTTATTTCACAAGCATTGCAATTTGCAAAAAATCAAACTAAAAAAATAATTTTAATTCATATCTTGGAAAGTGCCACAGCCAAGCTTTTGCAAAATGAAACAGCAGATTTGGAATATCGAAAAGATATGGAACAATTAAAACATTATCAAAAAACGTTGCAAGAAATTACAACAATTGAAATAGTATTTCAATTAGGATTTAGAAATAGAGTAGAAGAAATAGCAAGAATTTGTACAGAAGAACATGCTGATATTTTATTTGTTGGTGCTCATGGACACAAAGGCATTAAAGATATTTTGTATGGGGAAACAATTGAAAAATTAAGGCATCAAGTTTCGATTCCTGTTTTGATTGTGAATTAAATATTTTTAATTCTTGGGTCAATGATTTTGTAAAGGATATCTACAAAAATATTGATGATAATAAAAAAAGTAGCTGTAAATAAAACAGAACCCATCACCACCGGAAAATCAAATTTGTTTAAGGCATCAACCGTTATTTTTCCGATTCCTTTCCAACCAAATATGTATTCGATGAAAAAAGAACCTGCAAGCAATTCGGCAAACCATCCTGAAATTGATGTTACAATTGGATTCAACGAATTTCGAAGTGCATGGCTAAAGATTACTTTTGTTTTTCCTAAACCTTTAGCATAAGCTGTTCTAATATAATCTTGATTTAGAACGTCGAGCATTGAACTACGAGTGATTTGTGTAATAATTGCCATTGGGCGTAATGAAAGTGTCAGGACGGGCAATATTAAACTTTTTAATTGCAATGTTTTTCCATAAATGGGATCATAATTCCAAAGCGATGATACGATGCTGAGTCCAGTATATTCGCTCCATAAAAATCCAAATAAATATGCCATAATAATTCCAGCAAAAAATGATGGCGCCGAAATGCCTAATATTGAAGCAAAAATGGCAGAACTATCAAGCCAAGTATTTTGTTTTAGCGCTGCAATTATTCCTAATAAAATACCAAAAAAAGATGCTATTATTATTGATAACACGGCTAAAATTAAAGTGCCTGGAAAAGCATCCATTAGCAAATCCCAAACCAATATTTTACTTTGATAGGATCGGCGTAAATATGGTTTTTTTAAAACCATTGTATTTTCCCCTAAATTTAAAATCGATTGATAATTATATTTTTCTTTTTCCTCCTCGTTGTTTTGATGTAAAGAAATAGGCGAGAGGTCGTTGAGGTATTTTAAGAATTGTTGTTGAATGGGTAAGTCTAAATATAATTCTTTTCTGATATTTTCTAAAGTTTTAGCATCACTTCGTTGTCCCATAGTTAGCCGAGCTGGGTCGGCGGGCATCACAACAAAAAACAAAAAAAATATTATAAGGATAACTCCAAATAAAACAAAAAAACTTGACGATATTTTACGAAGTAGAAATGAAAACATTTAATGGTGTGTTTGCAATTCGATGAGTTGTTGTTGAATTTTATTTTTTCTTTCATTACACATACATTCTTTTATTATTTCAGAATTTCCTTGTTCTGAAATTTTTTGAAGTATAATTTGTTGTTTCTTTGAAAATGTTTTACAAGCACCACAAATGGCATTGTGAAACTTAAGCGCAATTTTTTGCTTCCATGTTAAGTTGTTCATCGTTTTTACGGTTTCTAAAAACGCCGCTTGTTTGCAATGTATAAAAAGTTTGTTACTGTAAAATTCTTCCATATTTAATTTTTTTAATTATAGCCCCAATTTTGGTTTACGCAATCTTGTAATAATAATTTTGAGCGGTGAATAATTACCCATAAATTATTTTTTGTGATATTAAATGTTTTGCAAATAGTTTCTGTTTCTTCATCATCCACTAGTTTCATTTTGCATATTTGATTCCAATTTTTTGGAAGTTTATCAAAACAATAATTTATGATATTTGCTAATTCTTTTTGTTCGGTTTCATTCATTTTATCACTTGCAAAAAAAGGCATACTGTGCTTTTGCATTGGGCTTACATCTTCCGAGTTATTATCAAGTTGATAATCAAAATGTTCATGTATGTCAGCCATGTTT
>JAGNRR010000160.1 GCA_017988595.1 Chitinophagaceae bacterium | reverse complement strand
CCATAGAATCGCTTTCGCCTTTAACAGCATCAAATGTTTCTAAAGGCATTTGCATAAATCTACATGCATCATTTATCAAAACTTTTCCTTCAAAAATAAAATTTCTATTATCAATTTTTTGAGCTTCTAATTCATCATTGTCAAATTCATCATTAAGCTCGCCTACAATTTCTTCCATCACATCTTCCAGCGTTACAATACCCGAAGTGCCTCCAAATTCATCAACAACCATTGCCAAATGTTTTCTTTTTTGCTGAAATTCTGTCAATAAATCCTGAATTGGCTTGGATTCATGAACAAAAAAAACAGAATGATATACACTTGAAATGTCAAAATCATCTTTATCTATATGTGGCAATAAATCTTTGGTATGCAATATTCCAACTACATGATCCATTGTATTTTCGTAAACAGGCATTCGAGAATAGCCATGCAATTCTATTTGTTTTTTTACTTCGGCAAAAGGCATATTTTTTTCTACTGCAATAATATCAATCCTGTTTTTCATGATTTGCTTAGTAATGGTATCACTAAAACGGCGGATGCCTTTTAAAATATTTTTTTCTTCCTCACTAGCATCTATTGCCGTAATTTCCACAGCATTGTCAAATTCTTCTACACTAATTTTTTCTTGATGATTACTTAATTTGTTTTCAATTTTTTCGCTCATCAACATCATGATATTACTTAAAGGCTGAAATATTTTTCCAAACAAAATCAACAATCCTGATGAAAAAACAACCATTCGAATATTATTTTTACTGGCATAAACCTTTGGTAATATTTCTCCAAAAAAAAGCAACAAAAAACCAATGGTAAGCAATGGAATAAAATGACTTAAAAAAGATGCTAAAGCAGGATTAAGTGCCGAAAACCATTGCTGAGTTTGAATAAAAGAAAATGAAATAAGATAAAATGTAAAAATGAATCCCAATGCAAAAAAGTGATTTGCTATCCATATTGTGGTTATTAATTTTTGAGGATTTTCGAGCAATCTAATCACATTTGAAAAAGCAGCACTATCTTTTTGTTTTATGTAGGCATTGTCTTTGCTATTCAGCGAAAAAAAAGCAAGTTCTGCACCAGATATTAATCCACAGCAAAGCAAAAAAAGTAGCGAAACAAAAAGCCAAATAAAATATCCTTGCGTGTCAAAATTGAAAGGAGAAAATAAAAAAATATTTAAAAATGAGAGAGGATTATCGCTTTCCAAAAAAAATAAAGTTTGTTCATTGACAAAAGTACATCAATAAATTAATTTTTCGAAATACTTTTAGCAAACTTAACTCCTTGATTTTCTTTAAAAATTAAGTTTAATAAAGGATGCCACTTCTTTTGGAAAAGGCAATTGTTTTAATTTTTGAAGTGTTACCATTTCATAGTTATTCAAAAAATCTTTTTCCAATTTTAAGTTTATTTCATAAAAAAATAAATGCAAATGCTGATGGCTCAATTTTTGTTGGGTTTCAAAAACTGGTTTAGGCTCTTTTAAAAAACCCAAAATTTTCCAATCATTTGTTTTCATTTTTTCATTTTCAATTATATAAAATTGATATAAATTTTTCCAAACATCACTGCCTGTTCGCTTTTTTACATAAAAATAAGCTCCTTTTCTAAAAATAATTATTTGAAAAAAGCGATTCTTTAAAGGATTTTTCTTCTTTTTAATAGGGAAAAATGGAATTGTATTTTCATTATAAGCCACACATTTTTTTGCCAAAACACAAGAGTTGCAAAGCGGCAATTTTGGTTTACAAATCATAGCGCCAAAATCCATTATTGCTTGATTATAAAGGCTTGGTTCTTTTTTATCCAATAATTCTTGGCTCAATGTTTTAAAAAAATTGCGCCCTTCTGGCTCATCAATATTTTTTTCAATACCAAAAAAACGACTCAACACCCTAAACACATTTCCATCCAAAACCGCATACGGTTGATTGTAAGCAAAACTACAAATTGCAGCCGCAGTATAAGCTCCAATGCCTTTCAACGCAATAATTTCATCATATTTTTTAGGGAAAACACCTTGATAATGTTCTACAATAAATTTTGCACTCCAAAGCATATTTTGACATCGATTATAATAACCCAAACCCTGCCAAAGTTTAAATAATTCAGTTTCATTAGCATTTGCCAAATCAAAAACAGTAGGATATTTTTTTGTCAATGCTAAATAATAATTCAAACCCTGTTCCACCCTAGTTTGCTGCAAAATAATTTCGCTAAGCCATATTTTATAAGAATCTTTTTCACCTACCCATGGCATATTTCGTTTCAATTTACTTTTATTCCATTCCATTAAAGAATTTGAAAAAAAGTTGCTACTGTTTGAATTGATTTTCAAGGATATAAGATTAAATAATTTTGTAATAGTAAGAATTTTAAAGTATTTTTGACCCTATTAATTAAAAAAACACTACTAAAAAATGAAAAAAGCAGATTTAATTCATTTGATTTCTGAAAATACTGGCGTACCCAAAGTGGATGTCATTGTTTCTATCGAAAGTTTTTTTGCAGAAGTAAAAGATTCGGTTGCAAAAGGCGAAAATGTTTACATAAGAGGATTTGGGAGCTTTATCGCCAAAAAAAGAGCCGCCAAAATTGGTAGAAATATAAAACTAAACACTGCAATTCATATTCCAGAGCATTTTATACCAGCTTTTAAGCCAGCAAAAGAATTTTTATTAGAAGTAAAAAAACTAAAAGAGGTAAAAGACAGTGAAATTGAATAAGAAAGACTAATTTTGCATTCCAAATTTTAAAACAGCACGTGCAAAAACCACAACTTCTTTTTATTTCAATAGGTGTAATACTCTTGGGAGCATTATATTTTTTTGGTGTAAAAAAATCAAATAAGCCTAAATCGGATGCTCAACATTCTATGAGCGAAAGTGTGGAAGCACAACATGATCATGAAAAATTTGATTTTGCTGATTTTGAAATTCAACAAACAGCAAAACTTTCGGCAATAAAAAAAGACAGTGCCGAAAATTTAACCAAAAATGCTTTAAAAGGCAACACAGCCATTGGCTACAAAGACTTAGCTGAGTTTTGGGAACGAGAAAAAAATATAGATATTGCAGCTTTTTATTATAAAAAGGCTGCATTGTTGGAAAATACAGAAAAAAGTATGACCTTTGCGGGCAAATTGTTTTTAGTGCTCATGCAACGAACTGCAGAAACACCCATAAAACAATGGCAATCGGAAGAAGCGATAGCGTGTTTTGAAAAAGTTCTAGCACTAAATCCTACTAACGATTCCATAAAAGTCGCACTTGCCACTTGCTACACCGAAGGAAACGGTGAAACGATGAAAGGGGTTGGTTTGCTAAAAGAAGTTGTAGAGAAAAACCCTAAAAACGTTTCTGCAAACATGCAATTAGGCAAATTATCGCTTCAGTCGGGTCAAAATGAAAAAGCAATAGCGCGATTTGAAACCGTTCTTTCACAAGATGCCAAAAACACAGAGGCTCTTTATTTATTAGCTGGCGCATATAGAGGTCAGGGAAATAAAGAAAAAGCCATTGAATTGCTGGAAAAATGTAAAAAAATAATAAACAACCCTGATTTTTCGAAAGAAATTGATGAACAAATAAAAACTTTTTAAGAAACCATATTTATTAACAACACGTAAAACAAAAAAATTATGCCCTGCGGAAAGAAACGTAAACGTCATAAAATTGCCACTCACAAGCGAAAAAAACGCTTACGCAAGAATAGACACAAGAAAAAAAATAAATAAATAAAACATTAGCTTTTGCTAATTTGTTTTATAAATTATTTAATTATTTAAGAAATTTTATTTCAAAGTTTTGCTTTGTCCTTTAGGGGGCAAAGTGGCTTTGTGGTATATTAAATCACTTTATCGTGAACAAAGAATTAATTATTCAATCAGCTCCTGCTGGAATTGAAATAGCTCTTTTAGAAGATAAGAAGTTGGTAGAACTTCACTATGACAATTCCGGCGGCGAATTTAATGTCGGCGACCTTTATTTAGGAAAAATAAAAAAGGTAATGCCTGGGCTTAATGCCGTTTTTGTAGATATTGGCTTTGAGAAGGATGCTTTTTTGCATTATACCGACCTTAGTCCTCATTTTAACAGTATTTTGAAATTTACTCAAATGAGTATGGCAAATAATAATTTGCCCGATTTTGGTAAATTTACACTCGAAGAACAAATCGATAAATCGGGTATTATTGCCGAAACGATTAAAGGAAAACCAAACATTTTGGTTCAAGTTATCAAAGAACCGATTTCAAACAAAGGTCCTCGAATTACTTGCGAGCTTTCATTACCTGGAAGATTTATTGTTATGATGCCTTTTAATAATTCGGTAAACATTTCTAGAAATATAAGTTCAAATGATGAGCGCAAACGTCTTGAAAAAATTATTAAAAGCATCAAAACTGATAATTTTGGCATAATTGTGCGCACCGCAGCCGAAGGGCA
>JAGNRR010000158.1 GCA_017988595.1 Chitinophagaceae bacterium | reverse complement strand
AATGGGAGGCAGCGATCAATGGGGAAATATTGTTACTGGAACTGAACTTATTAGACGCAAACTAGGCGAATCGGCGTATGCTTTCACCGCGCCTTTGCTTAAAAAAAGCGATGGTGGAAAATTTGGCAAAACAGAATCTGGCAATATATGGCTTGACAAAGAAAAAACATCGCCTTATAAATTTTATCAATTTTGGCTCAATACTGCAGATTCAGATGCAAAAAAATATATTAAAATTTTCACCTTTTTGCCTCAAAATGAAATTGAAGATTTAATTCAAACTCACGATGAAGCTCCTCATTTAAGAGCATTACAAAAAAAACTTGCCGAAGAATTAACGGTTTGGGTTCACTCATCCGAAGATTTGGAAAGTGCTCAAAAAGCTACTGAAATTTTGTTTGGAAAATCAACAAGCGAAGATTTATTGAAATTAAATGAAAATGAATTACTTGAAATTATGGAAGGTGTGCCACAATCTTTTGTTGAAAAAAACAAACTAAATGATGGCATTAACATTGTAGAATTGTTAGCGCAGTGTAACGTTTTTCCTTCAAATGGCGAAGCAAGAAAAATGATACAAAATGGTGGAGTTAGTTTAAACAAAGAAAAAATAGCCTCTGCTCAAGAAATAATAAATGCATCTTTTTTAATAAATGAAAAATATATATTAATCCAAAAAGGTAAGAAAAACTATTATCTAATTATTGCTCAATAAGTACAATGACAAAAATTGGACTTCTTTCCGACACACATTCTTATTTAGACCCTAAAATTTTTGAACATTTTAAAAATGTAGATGAGATATGGCATGCGGGAGATATTGGCACCATTGAACTTGCCGATGAATTAGAAAAATTCAAACCACTGAAAGCAGTTTTTGGCAATATTGACGGTCATGAACTTCTAGCTCGTTATCCAGAAGTGATGCTTTTTAAAGTTGAGGAAGTTAAAGTTATGATGATGCATATCGGTGGCTTTCCGCCAAAATACAACGCCACTTCAAAAAAAATCATAGAGCAACACAAACCACATTTATTTATCTCAGGGCATTCTCATATTTTAAAAGTCATACCTGATAATAAATTAAATTTACTGCACATAAATCCAGGTGCATGCGGAAAACATGGTTGGCACAAAGTAAATACACTAATTCGATTTGATGTTGATGGTAATCGAATAAAAAATCTTGAAGTAATAGAAATTGGACTTAGAGGTTCATTCACATCTTCTTGATAAGGTTTTCAAAGAATATTTGCATAATAATAATGCTTAACTTATTTTTGTGCTTTCAATATAAAAAAAATGAGCGATTTTAATAATTTAATTGACAACGAAGCAGACATTCAAATCAGCAAACCATCTAGAGCTAAATTTTTATTTCTATTAGGGTTTTTAGGTTTTTTTATATTTTTTATTGGTTGTAATTATGGACATTGGACACATACATACAGTAGTAATGCCGATGTTAAAGTGCAAAAAAGTACTTTGCTTACTCCAGAATATGAATAAAAATTTCAATTCATTATGATAACTTGTAGCCATGAAACGGCTGTTGTTATTCTATCTTACAACGGAAAAAACCTTCACAACGATTTTTTACCTAAAATTCTTAGCGAATCTACTTCAAATTATGATGTCGTATTGATAGACAATGCAAGTACTGATGACACTTTAGCCTTTGTAAACAAAAATTTTCCAGAAGTAAAAACCTTGCATTTAGATGTAAACAAAGGTTTTGCAAATGGCTATGCTGAAGGTTTAAAAAAAATAAAAGCAAAATATTATATTCTTTTAAGTGCCGATTTTGAAGTAACCTCAAATTGGTTTTTACCCTTAAAAAATTGTTTAGAGAGTAACAAAAATATTGCTGCAGTTCAGCCTAAAATAAAGTTTTACAAAGACAAAACCATGTTTGAATATGCTGGAGCTGGCGGAGGTTTTATTGACAAATATGGATATTTATTTTGCCGAGGACGAATCTTTTTCGACATTGAAAAAGATGAACATCAATACGATGATGACATTGAAGTTTTTTGGACAAGTGGAGGCTGCATGATGATTCGTTCAGAAATTTATCATCAAGTAGGTGGTTTAGATGCTGATTTATATGCTCATATGGAAGAAGTTGATTTGTGTTGGCGAATAAAAAATACTGGATATGATTTGGCATATTGCGGAAAAAGTACAGTTTATCACATTGGTGGCAGTGTGATTAGTTATGGTAGTCCTCAAAAAATATTTTATAATTACAGAAATAGTTTGATATTACTTACCAAAAATCTTTCTTTTTCAAAATGGCTATGGCTTTTTCCGTTTAGATTATTTTTAGATGGCGTTAGTGCATTTCGAAGTTTGATAAAAGGAAATTTTGTAGAAATAAAAATGATTTTTTTAGCACATTGGTCATTTTTTTTAAGCTTTGGTAAATGGTGGAAAAAAAGAAACGACATTCAACAATTTAAAATTACAAATACAAAAAAAGGTATTTATAATAACAGTATATTGGTTGATTATTTTTTAAGAAAAAAGAAAACCTTTTCTGAACTAAATCAAACTTTTTTGAAACGCATTTAGTTTTTCATACCAATACAAGAATTTCTTAGCGCTTCCATATAAAGCAATCCTTTTTCTTTTGCAAAAGCAATATTATCGTTAGGAACGTTTTCAATATCAGGATGATTTTCGATAGCTTTTTCTATGCTTTCTTCTCTTAAAATATGCAACATCGGATAAGGAGAACGATTTGTATAATTTGCTGGATCATTATTAGTAGCACCAGCAAAACAATAATCAGGATGAAAACTTGCCAATTGAAAAATGCCATCATAATCTTCGGCAGAAAGCAAATCCATTGCTAATTCCAACATATCTAAATAGTCCATGTAATTTAAAAATGTAGTAGGAAAAACTAAAAATGCCGTTTCAATTTTTTTATCCTCTTCCATTTTTTCACAAATCAAAATTAATCTTTCAAGAACTTCAGAGATTCGGTCTTCTCGTAATACTTGATAGTAAATACTATTTTTCTGGATTTCACGAGCAGCAAACGGACAAAAATTACAGCCCACCACCACATCTATTATCCAAGATTTGGTGTGTTCAATTACAACATTGTCGTTTAATAATTCGTTTTGAAGCATACTAAGACTAAAGATATATAAATTATGTATAAAAATATAAATTAGTTTTAAAAAAACTTTAACGCATGAGCAAATTTTAAAATAGTAATTTTGGACAAATTTTAAAAGCTGATGGAAAATTATAGTGCAGACATTCAAGCATTAAATGAAAAAATAAAAAATAAAAGTGCTTTTTTGGAACTAATCCAATTGGAACTTTCAAAAAAAATAGTTGGACAAAAAAATATGATTGAACGATTGCTCATCGGACTTTTGGCTCAAGGTCATATTTTACTGGAAGGTTTACCAGGTTTGGCTAAAACACTTGCCATAAAATCATTGAGCGATGCCTTAAATGGACATTTTTCTCGTATTCAATTTACACCCGATTTGTTACCTGCGGATGTCATTGGAACAATGATTTTCAATCCTCAAAAAAATGATTTTCAAGTTCGTAAAGGACCAATTTTTGCAAATTTTGTTCTTGCCGATGAAATAAACAGAGCTCCAGCAAAAGTGCAAAGCGCACTTTTAGAAGCCATGCAAGAAAAACAAATTACAATTGGCAATGAAACTTTTAAACTTCAAGAACCTTTTTTGGTTTTAGCTACGCAAAATCCAATTGAGCAAGAAGGCACTTATGTTTTGCCCGAAGCACAAGTAGATCGTTTTATGTTGAAAGTAATTATCGGTTATCCTGAAAAAGAAGAAGAGCGAATGATAATCCGTCAAAATTTAGGATTAGTGCAAACAACAATTAATAAAGTAGCAAGTGCCGAAGATATTATTGAAGCACAAAAGTTGGTTAAAGAAGTTTATATGGATGAGAAAATAGAGCAATATATTTTAGATATTGTTTTTGCAACTCGAGAGCCAAAAAAATATAAATTAGAGAAAATAAGTTCATGGATAAATTATGGTGCATCACCTAGAGCAAGTATCAATTTAGCCTTAGCTGCAAAAGCTTATGCCTTTTTAAAACACCGTGGCTATGTAATTCCTGAAGATGTTCGTGCTATTTGTGCAGATGTAATGCGCCATAGAATTGGATTAAGCTATGAAGCTGAAGCCGAGAATGTAAACAGCGAAATGATCGTAAATGAAATTTTAAATGTTGTAGAAGTACCTTAATATATTAAAATTTTAGATGTCGTTTTTTAGAAAAATATTAAATTCAAAAAAAGTATTTAAGGATGAAATATCTTTAAGTAAAACTATTATTGAAAAAAACAACACTAATTTTTCAACTGAAAAAACTAATGCACTTATTGCTAAAGTTCGAAAAATAGAAATCAAAACAAAAGGCTTAAGTAATCATATTTTTAGTGGCGAATATCAT
>JAGNRR010000157.1 GCA_017988595.1 Chitinophagaceae bacterium | reverse complement strand
GGAAAAAGATAAATTAAAAAAAGATTTTTTGCCAAGTTTATTGGCAACAGATAAAGTTCATTTTTATTTAGCAAGGCATTTTGGATTTTGTTATGGAGTAGAAAATGCCATCGAAATTGCTTTTAAAACTATTGAAGAACATCCTAATAAGAGAATCTTTTTTTTAAGCGAAATGATTCACAATCCCCAAGTAAATAAAGATTTATTAGAAAAAGGAATTCAGTTTATTTTTGATACAGAAGGCAATAAACTATTAAATTGGGAATCTATCACAAAAGATGATATTGTTTTAATTCCAGCTTTTGGAACTACTATAGAAATTGAAAAGATGCTTATAGAAAAAGGAATGGATGTTGTAAAATATAATACAACGTGTCCTTTTGTAGAAAAAGTTTGGAATAGAAGTCAACAAATAGGAAACAAAGGTTACACAATTATTATTCATGGAAAACCAACTCATGAAGAAACAAAAGCCACTTTTTCACATGCATCGCAAAATGGTCCAGCTTTAATAATTAAAGATATAGATGAGGCAAAAAGATTAAGTGATTTTATTTTAAATATGAATGATGAGGCTGTTTTTCTTGAAGAATTTAAAGGTCGATATTCTTTAGGATTTAATCCCAAAAAAGATTTACAACACATTGGAGTTGTAAATCAAACTACAATGTTAGCAACCGAAACTCAAGCTATTTCTGATTTTTTAAAATCTAAAATCAAAAGTGTTTTTAATTTAAGTGAAGAAAATTTGAAAAATAATTTTGCAGATACTCGCGATACACTTTGTTATGCCACAAATGACAATCAAAGTGCTGTTATTTCGTTATTAGAACAAGAAGCAGATTTGGCAATTGTTGTAGGCGGATATAATAGTTCAAACACCTCTCATTTGGTGGAGCTTTGCGAAGAAAAATTAGCTACTTATTACATTAAAGATGAAACTGAAATAATTTCAAAAAACGAAATTCGGCATTTTAATTTTCATAAGAAAGAATTGCTAAAAACTGAAAACTTTTTAAATTTTGAAATGCCAATAAAAATTTTAATTACTTCGGGAGCAAGCTGCCCAGATAATATTGTAGAAAAAGTTATATTTAAAATTGCCTCTTTTTTTGAAGCTGAAAAACAACTAGAGGAAGCTTTTGAAACGTATTAATTAATCTCTTTCATCCATTTTTCAATAATAGAAATTTGTTCTTCTATATTCAAAAAAGAGTTGTCAAGTTCTCGTGCATCCGAAGCTTTTCGAAGTGGATTATAAGCTCTTGTAGTATCTATAAAATCTCTCTTAGCAAGATTATCAGCAACTTCACTCAATGTAATTTTTTCATCTTTTAATTTCAATTCATCAAAACGTCTTTGATTTCTAATTTCAGTAGATGCTATTAAAAATATTTTCAATTCAGCATCAGGAAATACAATTGTGCCAATATCTCTGCCATCCATGACCACAGATTTATTTTTTCCAAAAAGTTGTTGTTGAGCAACACAAAAATCTCGAACTGCAGGAATAGCAGCCACTTGACTCACATGCGAAGCCACATGAAGATTTCTAATATCGGCTTCAATATTTTTGTTATTTAAAAAAAGTGCATTTTTTTCAAAATGCATTTTAACATCTTTTAATGCTGCTAAAATTTCATTTTCGTTTTCTAAAGAAATATTATTTTCTAAAAAATACAACGTAATTCCTCTATACATTGCACCGCTGTCAATGTAAGTATAATTTAATTTTTTTGCCAAAAATTTCGCTAAAGTACTTTTGCCCGTACTCGATAATCCATCGATTGCAATTATAATTTTTTTATCCATAACCCAAAAAAGATCATTATTTTTTTTGTTTAATATGTGCATCTACAGAAGCAATTGCCACCATATTTACAATTTCTCGAACACTACTGCCCAATTGTAAAATATGTACAGATTTTTTTAATCCCAATAAAATAGGACCAATAGCTTCACTATTTGCCATGCCCATCATTAAATGATAAGCGATGTTTCCTGCCGACAAATTGGGAAATATTAAAATATTTGGTTCGCCATTTATTAAACTAGAAAAGGAATAATTTTCTGCTAAAAGTTCTTTGTTAAAGGCTATACTTGCTTGCACTTCGCCATCTACTTTTAAATCAGGAAATTGTTCATGAAGTTTTGAAACGGCCTCTTTTACTTTTTTTGCTTCAGGCAAATTGCTACTTCCAAAATTAGAATAGGACAGCATTGCAATTCGGGGTTCAATATTTAAATTGCTTAAGCTTTCGGCGGCTAAAACAGTAATATCAACTAAATCATCTGCTGTCGGAAATTCATTTATAGTAGTATCTGCAAAACAAATTGGTCCTTTTTTTGTAAGTATAGCATACATTCCGGCTAATTTTCGTTTTCCTTCTGCTAGTCCTATAATTTCAATTGCAGGGCGAATAGTATCTGGAAATTTTCTAGTCAAACCAGTTATCAACGCATCTGCTTCGCCATTTTCTACCATCATACATCCATAATAGTTTCGTTCTCGCATTATTTTTTTTGCTTCATAACTATTTATGCCTTTTCGTTCTCTTTTTTTATGAAATAGTTTTCCGAATTCAATTCGTTTTGCTTCACATTCATCAGATTTTGGATCTATGATTTCTATATCACCAAGTTCAAGTTGATATTCTTCTACAATTTTTTGAATTCGTTTTTCATTGCCTAATAATATTGGAATTGCAATGCCTTCTTCCAAAACCAATTGTGCTGCTTTTAGTACTTTTACATTTTCGGCTTCTGCAAAAACTACTCGTTTTTTATATTGCTTGGCTTTATTAATAATTACTTTCAGAATGTTTTCATCGTTACCCAATCTTTTTTCTAATTCAGATTTATAAACATCCCAATCCGAAATTTTATTTTTAGCTACGCCTGAATCTATTGCTGCTTTTGCCACAGCCATTGAAACATCAACTATTAATCTTGGATCCATTGGTTTTGGGATAATATATGTAGGACCAAATAATAGATTTTTTTGTTGATAAACCATGTTGACCATTTCAGGAACAGGTTTTTTTGCTAATTCTGCTAATGCTTTTACAGCTGCTAATTTCATTTCTTCATTTATAGCATTTGCTCTAACATCCAATGCGCCTCTAAAAATATATGGAAATCCTAATACATTGTTTACTTGATTTGGAAAATCGCTTCGCCCTGTAGCCATTATGATATCTTGTCTTGCTGCCAAAGCAGTATCATAATCAATTTCGGGTAGTGGATTTGCAAGTGCAAAAACAATTGGTTTTGGCGCCATGGTTTTTAACATTTCTCCAGTTAAAATATTTCCTTTTGATAGACCTATAAAAACATCGGCATTTTGCAAAGCATCGCTTATATCTTTTACATCTCTTGAAG
Source organism: Chitinophagaceae bacterium (assembly GCA_017988595.1). Lineage (GTDB taxonomy): Bacteria > Bacteroidota > Bacteroidia > Chitinophagales > Chitinophagaceae > JAGNRR01. Next base: position 1,096 of record JAGNRR010000157.1, on the reverse strand, counting down.
TGGCAAAAAGTTGTTTTCGTTCATCAAGGTCGGTACGGTTTTTAGTAATAGCACCTTTGCTGTCAAACATCACAAAATTTTCAACATTTGCGCCTAATGATAAATATATTTTACAGCATGAAATTGCCGAGGCGCCAGCACCACTTACTACAAATTTTACATCAGCAATATTTTTTTCTTGCACTTCTAGGGCGTTCAATAATGCCGCTGCTGAAATAATTGCAGTGCCATGTTGATCATCGTGCATGATAGGAATATTCAATTCTTTTTTTAATCTTTCTTCTATCTCAAAACATTCTGGTGCTTTGATATCTTCAAGATTAATACCGCCAAAAGTGGGCTCCATTGCTTTTACCACTTGAACAAATTCATCCACATTCGTAGAGTTTAATTCAATGTCAAAAACATCAATGTCTGCATAAATTTTAAATAATAATCCTTTTCCCTCCATCACTGGTTTTGAAGCTAATGCGCCAATATCACCAAGTCCTAAAACTGCTGTGCCATTACTTATTACAGCTACCAAATTTCCTTTGGCAGTATATTTATAAGCATCTTCTGGATTTTTTTCTATTTCCAAACAAGGTTCTGCAACGCCAGGTGAATAAGCTAAAGCCAAGTCACGTTGTGTTTTTGTTTCTTTAGTGGGGATTACTTCTATTTTTCCAGGTCTTCCTTTCTCGTGATAATCTAACGCGTCTTTTTTTCGTATAGGTTGTGCCATTATACTTTATTTTAGGAATGTGAAATTACGAAAAAAAAAGTTCTTCAACTATCTTTGCATATAATTACTTAATTTTATCACTTTCGTAAAATAATAAAATGATACAACGTATACAAACACTTTGGATGCTTTTGGCAACAATTGTCATTTCACTAAGTTTCTTTTTTCCATTTGCTAAATGGTCAAGCTCAGAATTAGGAAGCACTATTGTGGAAATAAAAAATTTAACAGCTTTAGATTTTGTAATAGTAATTATATTTATAGCAAACGTAATTTTAGGGTTGCTTTATACCATTTTTCAATATAAAAATAGAAAAGTGCAATTGCTTTTTTGTTATGTGTGTGCTTTTTTTTCATTGCTATGTGCAGGTA
>JAGNRR010000020.1 GCA_017988595.1 Chitinophagaceae bacterium | reverse complement strand
TAATTTTATTGAATGGATTTACGCTTTCATTATTGATATAATTTCGAACATTTGCAAAAAAATTAAATAAAGGATTAATGGCAACATCATTTAAAACTAATTTATTAGAAAAACTAGCATCACTTACTTGAATTGGAATTGGCTGCCAGCCTCCTCTTAATCCTAAAATTGAAATGCCCATAAAAAACAAGGTGAAAAATACAGAAACTCCATAAGGAGATTTTACTCTTTCAACATTAAAAACATTCAACTTTTTAAATAAATAAAATGCAAAAAAAACAAATATCAAAAGCATTAAAATAAAAACTATTGTTTCAAAAACCGATGCTGTTCTAAAAACTTCACTTGGATTTTTGAAATGTAAAAAAGCCGTAACACCTAGTTTTATTTTCCATTCTCTATAAAGTAAAATTTCAACTACACTTATAATTGCCCACAAAATGGTAAATAAATAAATTAAAAATTTTGAACATGTTGCAAGAAATTTTTTATTCAACATCTGTGAAACACCAAAGCATAAAATTGGTAATAATGCCGCATAAGAGAAAGTAGCAAAATCTAAATAAAGACTATGAAAAATTGTTTCTAAAATATCTTGAAATGAAAATTGATTGTGATATATTTTTAAAAATAAAAAAAATATTATCCTTGAAAATAAAAAAAGGATGAAAAAATAAATCAATATTTTTAAGTAAAACTGAACAATAGTATTTGCCTTGGATATTTTCAAGATTAAAAAAAATTAATCTACAAATATAATATTAATCTTAATACTGTTAAACAATATTAACTTTCTCTATCAAGCAATAATTGCGTAAGCTCAATTAAATATTTTTTACTTTCAAAATCAATATTTAATTCTTCAAGTTTTTTAAATGCTTGGTTTGTATAGTTATTCTTCAAATCAATTACTCTTTGGTCAACACCTAGTTTCTTGAAAAATTGCAATGTCTTTTCCACTTTACTATTTTCATTTTCAAATTGAAGTTTATGTAATTGAATTTTTTCTTCTTCATTAGCCAATTCAAAAGCCTCTGCCACTAAAATGGTTTTTTTATTTGCTAAGATATCGCCGCCTTGTTGTTTTCCAGTTTTTATAGTTTCACCAAAAGCATCCAAATAATCATCTTTTACTTGAAAAGCCAAACCAATATCCTCACCTATTTCATACATTAATTGCGCATCTTTTTCATTTGCATTGCCAAGCAAAGCGCCTATTTTCATTGAACATGCAAGCAAAACGGCTGTTTTTAAACGAATCATATTTAGATAATCGCTTTTAGATAAAGTTTCAATCGTTTCAAAATCCATATCTAATTGCTGTCCTTCGCAAATTTCAATAGCTGTTTTATTAAACAATGCTATGATTTCATCTTTGGCATGATGTTTAATTTTATTTAAAAACTGGTACGCCATAATACAAAGCACATCGCCACTCAAAATAGCAACAGGCAAATTATATTTTTCGTGAACTGTTTTTTGCCCACGTCTTGTAGGCGCTTTGTCCATAATATCATCATGAACTAAAGTGAAATTATGAAAAATTTCTATTGCCATAGCCGCAAAAAATGAATCTTCATTTTTGGAAGAAAATAAATCAGTACTCATCAAACACATTGCAGGCCTTATTCGCTTTCCACCCAATTGCAATAAATATTCGCAGGGCTCATACAATGTTTTGGGAGAAGCTGGAAAATGTTGTTTTGATAAAAAAACTTCAAACTCGTTTACAGTTTCTTGAAATGATGCCATAAAATTTTCTAGTCTTTTGTTTCGTTTGAAGATTTCGATTTTTTAGAAACCGTTTTTACTTTAAACAACAATTTTTCATTTTCTTTATCCAATTCCACAAGCATTGTTTCACCTTCTTTTATATGCTGATGCAAAATTTCTTCGGCTAATGGATCTTCTAAATATTTTTGAATAGCTCTATGCAAAGGTCTTGCGCCAAATTGTTGATCGTTGCCTTTTTCTGCTAAAAAGTCTTTTGCTTCAACACTTAATTCCAAATCATAACCTATTGTTTTCAAACGTTTGATAACGTTAATCATCACAATATCAATAATTTTATTAATATCTTTTTGTTCCAAAGAATTAAAAATTACCACATCGTCTATTCTATTTAAAAACTCAGGTGCAAATGTTCTTTTAAGTGCCTTTTCAATTACAGATTTATTATTATCTGATGCTTTTTCGGTTTTGGCTGAAGTTGCAAAACCCACACCATCGCCAAATTCTTTTAATTGGCGCACACCAATGTTTGATGTCATAATAATCAGTGTGTTTTTGAAATCCACTTTTCTACCCATTCCATCGGTGAGTTGTCCATCATCAAATACTTGTAATAAAATATTATAAATATCTGGATGTGCTTTTTCTATTTCATCTAGTAAAATTACAGAATAAGGTTTTCTACGAACTTTCTCAGTAAGCTGACCACCTTCTTCATAACCCACATAGCCCGGAGGCGCACCAATTAAGCGGCTTACAGAAAATTTTTCCATATATTCACTCATATCTATTCGTAGCAAAGCATCTTCGCTATCAAATAAATTACTTGCTAAAACTCTTGCCAATTCTGTTTTTCCTACACCCGTTGGACCAAGAAAAATAAATGTACCAATTGGTTTTTTCGGATCTTTCAGTCCTACTCTATTTCGCTGAATAGCTTTTACCACTTTAGAAACCGCATCTTCCTGACCAATAACTTTTCCATTAAGCGTTTCGCCCATGTTTCTAAGTTTTGCACTTTCTGCTTCCACCATTCGCATCACCGGAATGCCAGTCATCATGCTTATCACTTCTGCAATATCTTCTTCGCCAATTGGATATCGACGTTGTTTAATTTCTTTTTCCCAAAGAATTTTTGCAGTTTCTAGTTCTTCTTGTAATTTTTTTTCTGCATCACGCAGTGCTGCAGCTTTTTCAAATTGCTGACTTTTTACTACTCTGTTTTTTTCAATTTTAATTTCATCCAGTTTTGCTTCTAATTCCAAAACTTCTTTAGGCACATCAATGTTTTTCAAATGCACTCTTGCCCCAACTTCATCCATTACATCAATTGCTTTATCGGGCAAAAATCTATCGGTAATATACCTGTCGCTCAATTTTACACATGCTTGTATAGCTTCTTCATCAAAAGCTACATTGTGAAACTCTTCGTATTTTGATTTTAAATTAGATAAAATAATTATTGTTTCATCAACAGATGGTGGTTCTACAATAACTTTTTGAAAACGTCTATCCAAAGCACCATCTTTTTCGATATGCATTCTGTATTCATCAAGTGTGCTTGCGCCAATACATTGCAATTCGCCACGAGCCAATGCTGGCTTGAAAATATTGGATGCATCCAATGAGCCACTTGCTCCGCCAGCGCCAACAATTGTATGAATTTCATCGATAAATAAAATCACATCTCTATTTTTCTCCAATTCATTCATGATGGATTTCATGCGTTCTTCAAACTGTCCTCTGTATTTTGTACCTGCAACTAATGCAGCTAAATCCAAACTGATAACACGTTTATCAAAAAGTACACGAGATACTTTTCGTTGATGAATACGCAATGCCAATCCTTCTACAATTGCCGTTTTACCAACACCAGGTTCGCCTATCAAAATTGGATTATTCTTTTTTCGTCGCGATAAAATTTGCGACACTCGTTCTATTTCTTTTTCTCTACCAACTATTGGATCGAGCTGATCTTGCTCGGCAAGTTTTGTTACATCTCGTCCAAAATTATCTAAAACTGGTGTTTTAGATTTTGAATTTCCTGTAGTTTTTCGTTGTTGCATTTTTGGTTCATCATCTTCTTCCATATCGCCACTGCCGCCAAAATCATCGCCAGCACTTCCTTTAAAATCGCCAAAACTTTTATTTTGCAATTGAGCCAATTCATAATAAAACACATCGTAATCGACATTGAAACGATTTAATATTTGACAAGCCACATTTTCGTTATTTTTCAAAACGGCTAAAACCAAATGTTCGCATTCTACTTTTTCGCTGCGCAATGCTTTTGATTCTAATCTGCTTACACGAAACACTTTTTCACCTTGTTTGGTCAAAGGCAAACTGTGGCTGTGCTCTAATTTATTTACGCCTTTATTGCGAACTACATTCTCAAGTTCACGACGCAAATCAAAAAGTTCTACTTGTAAAAGTTTTAAAACTTCAACTGCATAGCCATCGCCAAATCTTAATACACCTAATATTAAATGCTCCACACCAATAAAATCATTTCCCAATCTTATGGCTTCTTCTCTACTATATGAAATTACTTCTTTTAAATTCTCCGAAAATTGTGCATCCATCTTTTAAATTTTTTCTTTCGTTAAAAACAAAAATACATTTAATTTTACTTTATTAAACATTCAAACTTATGAACTATGAACTAATAAACAAGGAAAATATCAACATTCTTGTGTATAACATTTCAAAATTAGACGCTACGCTGAACGAGGCATTACAAGAACTTGCTTCAATAACAATTCAATCGACTAAATCTTTAATCCTAGATTTTAAAAATGTGGAAGAATTAAGCAGCGATTTTGCTAAAAAAATAATTGACGTTCATCATTTTATTTACGAAAATAATCAATCATTTGTGTGCTGTAATTTAAACAATGCTTGCGCTTTAGTTTTAAAGGAAATTGATGCAGATAAAATTCTACATCTTGTTCCTAAACAACTAGAAGCTATCGATATGGTTTCGATGGAAGGATTAGAGCGTGAGCTTTTGGGCGGTGATGAGTTGTTTTAGAAAAAAATATTCTTATACATAAATATCTTTCCGATGTCCAACAGCTTGAATATCGACTAATAAAATAGTATCATCAATAGCATAAATTGCACGATAATTCCCTACTCTCATTCTCCACAAATTATCAAATCCTTTTAATTTCTTACAGCCAACAGGTCTTGGATTTTCCGACAAAGACTGAAGTGCTGGAATAATTTTTTTTATTACTAATGAAGGCAATTTCAACAGTTCTTTTTGTGCTGTTTTACTAACAACTACTTCATATTTTTTCATTATAACTTTCCAGCTTTTTTCAACTCTTTTATTACTTTTGTTAATGAAGTTTTTTCTTCATTTTTTCTACTTTCAGCAATAATTCCATCTAATAAATCTTCAATTTCATCTTGATAACTTTTTATCGTTTTCAAGTCTATTTGAACCGCAACTTTTTCATTTTGTTCATTAGTTAAAAAACTTACACCTTTCATTTTTGTATTTTTTTCAAAGTTACAATTTTACTATTTATATTTAATAATTAATTATTATCATTCGTCTCCTCCGAGTTTACCGTAGGCAACGCTGCGGTTCTTGGTTATTAATTTTATTCTCCACTTCTCAAAGATATATCTAGCTTATCAAAATTAATTAAATTACTACTATTTTTTCCATATAGTGCCTTGCAGGACATTCTGCAAAGACGAGCAGTTATTTTTCTATTATCCAACCTTTGCATTGATTTTTACGCTGATACTTGTCACATGTAATTGACTTTATATTTAATCTCTTGTAAGGTATTTGTTGTAAATTAACAGGTACATTTGTAAACATTGTATCTAGATCAATCGATACAATAGAATCAATTTTTAATTTTGAGTAATCTTTAATATTATTTCTTTCAAAAAAATAAATTTTATTTTTTGTATTATGATTTACATAATAATTTGCGTATCCTTTTACTCTTCTTAGCTCAAGTATTTTGTTTTTACCAATTTGAAAAAAAAAACTGCTATCTTTTTCACTTATGATTTTACTATAAATAGGCTTCACTCTTTTATCACTTCTAGGATATAGATTTCTTGAGTTATGACTAGGGCTATTATAAACATTAAAATTATTCACTGTTTTATAAAAATCTTTTTTAAAAATAGCATTATCACTTAAATAAAAACCATCTGCCTCACACTTAGTTTTATTTTTTATATCGTATAAAGTCGCTACATAAATTGATATGGTATCATACTTTAAATAATTAAATTTATAATAATCAAAATCTTCTTTACTTTTAATTTTAGGAAATAATTCATCTCCATGTAAATGAAAATTTAATTTTCTATCATAACAACTGAATAAAAAAAGTGAAATAAAACAAACTATTACAATATATTTCATTACTTTATTTTTCGTTCCTGTAAAGTTTGCCACTGGCGACGCTGCGGTTCTTGGTTTTTAATTTTATTCTCCACTTCTCAAAGATAAATAAAATAAATTGTTCATTTACCTTATCAATGTAATATCTCCTTGAAGTATTTCTCTTTCAGGGTTTATACTGCATTTATATGTTGCTCTGAAAAAATATGTGCCTATTTCGCATTTTTCATTCAAATAATTTCCGTCCCAAAACGTGTTTACATCTTTTGTTTCAAATACTTTTTGTCCCCAACGATTAAAAATCATTATTTTTTCAAATGTTATTTGACCAGTTGTAAACATTTTTAAATCATCATTTTGCCCATCACCATTTGGCGAAAATGCATTTGGAATAAAAAATGTACAGCATGGATCATAGGCAATTTCAAATTGAACGGTGTCTTTACAATCATTAATATCACTTACATACAATATGTATTTTCCATATTTCACATCGGAAATGCTATCTGTTTTATTTGGGCTTACACTCCAAGTAAAATCAAATGGACTATCGCCTTTTAATACAATTGCTTTGGCAGCGCCATCTGTTCCACTTCCTAAACATGTTGCTGCATACGTAGCCACTTCTGCTTCTACTTCATGATCCGATAAAATAGCTATTGTGGTATCAGCAACACATCCTCTGCTATCTGTTACAAAAATTTGGTAATTACCATTGCCTAAATTGTTTGCAAAATTAAATGCACCAATGCCTACGCCATCAAAACTGTACATATATGGCGGATAAGGACTTTGGGCATACCAAGACACAAAACCTTTTTTATCACCAATACAAAATTCGTTTTGCAAACTATCAATATAAATATAGGGACGAATAGTTGGTTCTGGAATATTATATTTTCCTGTTGATTTACATCCAATACTATCAAAAACTTCTATCGTGTAATCGCCTGGAGCTAAAAATTTATAAAAGGTATCTGTACCTTGTGCAACGCCATTTAAGAAATACGTATAGGGTTTAAATCCATATTGAGCTGTTACAGCAATTGAGGCATCATGTACACCAATACAGCTTGCTTGCACTATATTTAATACCAGTAATTGAACAGAAGTATCTGGTTCTAAAACTTGCAAAAGTGTATCATCGATACATCCATTAGCATCTTTTGCGTAGCATAAAAAATTTCCTGCTGGTAAAAAACTAAATGTAGGGCTTACCTGATATGAAGTTCCATTTATAGAATATTCATAAGGTGCATTTCCGCCCGATGCTGTAAGCGTTAAAGAACCAGCACTATCGCCTTTGCAAAGATTGGGTGTGGCATTAAGTAAATTTGCTAGAATACTATTTGGTGGTTGCTGAATTAATAGTAAGGTGTCGTGCGTACAACCTTGATTGTCTGTTACCACAATATTATAAAACCCAGATCCAAGATTTGAAAATGTTCCAGAATTTCCATTGGGAATACTGTTTATGGTATATAAATAAGGCGCAGTGCCTCCAACCGTATTTAAAGAAATGCTGGCATTGTTTCCGCCTACACAACTTACATTTTGAATAACTACATTATTAAAATAAATATTATTATTTGACACTAGATTAATAACCGTATCCAATTGACAATTATTAATGTCTTTGATGTGAACCGTATATGAGCCTTGTACTAAATTCGAAAACACATTTGAAGTGGTATAAAGTGAACTATTAATTGCATATAAATATGGAGGAATACCGCCTGTAACATTTACAGTGATAGATCCATCTGTTGAAACATTGCAATATGGCTGCGCAATTGTTGATGACCAAACTGAAATTTGAGCAGGTTGGGTTAAGTTAATTACCGTATCCACTTCACAGCCAAGTGAATCTTTTACTGTAAACGTGTAAGTATTACTTAATAAATTTGAAAATAAATTTGTTGCTACAAAAGCCGCATTATTTTTTTGATAGCTTAAATTTCCAACACCACCACTTGCATTGATTTGAACACTTCCATTGTTTTCTCCAAAACATATTGGAGAAACTAAAATGACTGCGTTAATATTAATTGGATTAGAATTTTGAATTTGAAGAATGGTATCTTTAAAACAATTCGAAGCATCTTCTACATGCAAGGTGTAAACGCCAGCTATCAAATTTGAAAATGTGTTACTTGGTTGCGGTGTGCCACCATTGAGCTGATAACTCATCGGTGGATTGTTGGTTAGTGCATTAACAGAAATGCTTCCAGTATTTGTTCCATTACAAATCACTGGTGTAAAATTAATATTAGAAATTGTAATGGCATTAGAATTTGTTATCGAAACCACACTTGAGTTGGTACAATTATTGGCATCTTTGATATAAATCGTATAAGTGCCTACAGTTAGATTTGTAAAGTTTCCTGTTGCTACATAGTTTATACCGTTTTTACTAAACGTATATGGACTTGTTCCGCCACTTGCTCCATAATTTATTGAACCAAAATTATTAGAACAACCTGCATTGATGACTTGTAAATTAGTAAACGAAATAGCAGCTGGGTTTTGCAATTGAATAATCGAATCTTTTGTACAATTATTAGCATCTTTTAAATGCAACGTATATGTTCCTGCGGCTAAATTATTAAATGTATTTGTAGCCGAATAAGTACCTGCATTTAATGCATAACTATACGGAATTGTTCCACCACTTCCTGTAAAAGTTATAATTCCATTTGTAGCTCCAAAACAAGTTGGATTTGTTTTTGTAACTGTTGGCATAGCCAAAATAGTTGGTTGAGTTATCACAACAATTGAAGTTGAAGTACAACCACTCACATCTTTTGCGGTAATGGTGTATGTTCCAGCACTAAGATTTGTAAACGTATTTGCCCCTTGAAAAGCGCCTACGTTTTTCTTGTATTCATATGGCGAAATACCACCACTAACATTTATTGTCATTGAGCCATTTGCCCCTCCAAAACAACTCGGTTTTACTTTTACTACAGATGTAATTAAAAAATTTCCATTAGCTAGAATTGTAATTACGGTATCTTTAATACAATTGTTTGAATCTTTTACGCTTAATGTATAAGTGCCCGCACCAAGTAAATTAAACACATTGTTGTTTGAATAAGGTCCAGAATTTAATTTATATTGAAAAGGCGGTGTACCTCCAGTTGCATTCAACGTTATACTTCCAGTTGGCTGAACGCCACAAGAAGAATTTGAAACGAGCGTACCATTAAAATGAATTTCAGGTGGTTCTATCAAATTGATAACCGTATCTCTATGGCATCCATTGGCATCTCTAAATCGAATGGTATAAGTGCCTGCAACTAAATTATTCCATGTAGAAACATTACCATACAATCCAGAATTTATTCTATATTGATATGGAGGTGTTCCGCCTGCACCAGTTACACTTATACTTCCTACACCGCCAAAACAAGGAGGTTTTACAACCACACAATTTGAATAATACAATATAGGGGCTGGAGCTAAAACGACAATTGAGGTTACAGAACAATTTGAAGCATCTTTTACTACAACAGTATAAGTTCCTGGTCCAAGATTTGAAAAATTACCTGTAGAATTTGTTCCGCCACCTGGCAAAACTGAATATGAAATAGGTGGATTACTCACTGTTCCAGTAACTGTAATTGTTCCTGTTGGTGGAGCTATACATGGTGAATTTGTAAAACTTACGGAATTCATCAACACCGTTCCAGAAGAAGTAATATTAACTATTGATGAAATTGTACATCCACTTGCATCTGTTGCCACAACGGTATAAGTTCCGGCATTTGAAATTACAAAACTTCCACTTGCTTGAGGTGCGCCACCGTTCAATGTATAAGAATAGGCTGGATTTCCATTTGCTATTGTAGCATTTATTGAGCCCAACGGTGTACCGAAACATCCAATATTTGTTTTCGTAAATTGGCTAAAACTTAATGTGTTATTTTGATTTAAAACTACAGTCGATGTAACAGTACATTGATTTGCATCTTTCACCGTAATGGTATAAACACCCTGAACTAAATTTGACCAATTAAAAACTGCACCATATGCACCTGCATTTAATTTATATTGATATGCTGGAGTTCCGCCAGATACTGTAACATTTATTGTTCCTGAATTTGGAAAACTGCAAGTTGGATTTGTTTTTACCACATTTGATATTGTTGGAGCAACAGGTATGATTAAATTTATTATGGTATCATGAATGCAATTTGTAGCATCTTTTAAATGTATCGTATAGCTGCCTCCTGCAAGATTTGTAAAATTTGAATTTGCTGAATATGGATTTGTATTTAATGAAAATGTATATGGAGAAACGCCACCTTGACCTTGAACATTAATACTTCCAAGTGTTACACAATTGGGCTGAACCACTACAGCATTTGTAAAATGCAAATTTCCGGGTGAAGTTAAATTTACAACCGAAGTTGCTGTACAATTATTCGCATCTTTAACCGTAATTGTATAAGACCCTGATGCCAAACTAGCAAAAACATTTCCTGCTATAAAATTTACACCATTTTTAGAATACGTCAAAGGTGGTGTTCCGCCACTTGCATTCACAGTAATTTGTCCAGAATTGTTAGAACAAGAAGGTTGAATAATATTTACTGAATTAATTATGGGTTTATTAAATAATGCAATATTCACAACAGTTGTCAAGGTACAATTATTGGCATCTTTTACTGTAATGGTATAATTTCCACTATTCAAGTTCGAAAAAACCCCAGTTGCTTGATAGGTTCCTGCATTAAGTTTAAATTGATATGGACTAGTTCCACCAAAAGCAGATGTGCTAATACTTCCATTTCCTTGATTACAATAAGAAGGCAATGCCTGAAGATTTGAAAATGAAATTTGACCTGGAGCTGATAAAAAAACCACTGAATCTTTTATACAGCCTGATGCATCTTTTACTTTCAAAATATAATTTCCTGGTCCAAGATTATTAATCACATTTGAAAGCTGATAAGGATTTGTATTTACTGTATATTCCAGTGGAGGATTTCCGCCAGAAGCTGTAGTTGTTATTGAGCCATTCGTTTGACCAAAACAAAGTGGATTTTGAATTAAGATAGTTGAAATATTTATGGCAGAGGATGATGGTAAATTCACAACAGAACTTTGAGTGCAACCATTTGCATCTTTTATGGTTATGGTATAATTTCCAACACCCAAATTACTAAATACATTGTTAGCTGAGTATGTTCCCAAATTTAATTTATATTCATAAGGAGAAACTCCATTTTGACCAGTTATTGTTATTGCGCCATTCGATTGACCTGCACATCCAGGCTGCGTTTGAACAGTCATTGAAACAGGAGGATTTACAACAAAACTTCTTGACGTATTAACAGGAATTGCATTATTACAATTATCCACTAAAGTGTTTGCATCATTACCATTTACAATTTGCAAAGTATAATTTCCCGGTGGCAATGGATTTGAAAAATTTAGCGTAAACAAATTTGTAAAATTAGAACCAGCTCCACACGATGCACTTATAGCACTTGTAATTGTTGCATTTGGCGGAGTTAATATAAAATCACTTCCATTTGCTGCCAATGAATTACATTTTATATTTTCACTCATCAATATTTTTATAAAGTTGGGGTTTGCACACCCAGCTTGAAGCGTATCAGCTTTTATTGTTGGGGGTAAATTATCATTTACCGATGCTGTTCCATTAAAATTTAAAACATAACCAGTATTTGAAAGCGAATTATTATTTACCAAAAGCAAATATGTTTTTGCCGCAGGCGTATTTACAGCACTACAAAAAGACGGTCCGCCTGCACCTAAAGAAGCACTTGCAGAACTTGTATTTAAACCTGTTAATCCACCTGGACTTGAGTTAGCTAACGATGCATAATTACACCGAATAGGTTGAAGACCATTTGCAATATCTGCACAACTTTTATCTGTGATATCCCATAATGCAAAATCATAATCCGCTGTTGAATTTGGTGTAATTGTAAATGTAAAAACGCCCGCATTGGCAACATTGATAATATACCAAACCGAATTATTTTCTCCAGTAGTTAAACAACCCTGATTGGTTGCATTCAATTCATTAATAGTACCAATGCCCGAAAAATTGGTGTTTTGATTTATGGTATTTTGACAAACAGGGTAAGCACTAATACAATCCTGAAAAGTTTGCGCTTTTAAATTATTTAAAATTGTAAATAATATAAAAAATAAAATAAATATTCTTTTCATTTGAGATTTAAGTTGGTGTTATAAAATTAATACTATTATTTACAATTCCTATTATCTTTTAAGAAATAGTACATATTTATGACATAGCACAACTTTTATGCCAAAACAATTGATAATGAATTAATTAATTAAAACCCCAAAAAATAATCCTTACTTATCCTTTCCTAAGTTCAATTTTATTTTTCATTTCAGCTATCATTTCATCAATGTCAAAACTACCTTTGTCTCCTTCACCTTGAATTCTTAATGCAACTTGTTTGGCTTCCATTTCTTTTTCGCCAATGATAAACATATAAGGCACTTTTTTAAGCTCTGTATCTCTTATTTTTCGTCCTATTTTTTCACTTCTATCATCAATTTCAGCTCGTATTCCTGCCTTAATCAATTGTGCCAAAACAGCTTCCGAATACGCTTGATATTTATCACTGATTGGTAATATTTTTACTTGCAAAGGTGCTATCCAAAGTGGTAATTTTCCTGCATAATGCTCTAATAAAAATCCAATAAAACGTTCGTGAGTGCCAAGTGGTGCACGATGAATAATCAACGGCGTATCGGTGCCATTATCAGATGTATTAAAGGTCAAATTAAACCGTTTTCCTTGTGCAAAATCTACTTGATTGGTTGCTAAGGTAAATTCTCTTCCTATGGCACTCCAAATTTGAACATCAATCTTGGGACCATAAAATGCGCCTTCGCCTTTTACTTCCACAAAAGGAATATTATTTTCTAACAATACTTCTCGCACCAATTGTTCTGTTTCCAACCAAAGTTCGGGCTCGTTTATATATTTTTCACCCAATTTTTCGGGGTCGTGTAAACTCAAACGCATTACATATTTATCTATTCCAAAAATGTCGAAATATTTTAAATACATATCATTTACTGCTTTAAACTCTTGTGCAAATTGTTCTTTGGTGCAATAAATATGTGCATCATTCATATGCAAACATCGCACACGCATCAATCCAAAAAGTTCACCACTTTGTTCATATCGATAACAAGTACCATATTCTGCCAATCGCAATGGCAAATCTTTGTAGCTTCGTTGTTCTGCACCAAATATTTTATGATGATGTGGACAATTCATTGCTTTCAAATAATATTTTGTACCATCTAGTTCCATTGGAGGATACATGCTTTCGGCATAATATGGCAAATGCCCACTGGTCAAATACAAACTTTGTTTAGCTAAATGTGGTGTTACCACTCTTTTGTATCCAGCTGCATTTTCGGTTTCTTTGGCTAGTTTTTCCAATTCTTCAATGATGATAGTTCCATTTGGCATCCATAGCACCAAACCTGCGCCCACTTCTTCGTCCATGGTATAAATACCCAATTCCTTTCCCAGTTTTCTATGATCACGTTTTTTGGCTTCCTCAAGCATAGCCAAATGCTCGTCCAATTCTTTTTTACTCGGAAAAGTTACACCATAAATTCGTGTAAGCATTTTGTTTTTTTCATCACCTTTCCAATAAGCACCAGCAATATTTGTAAGTTTTATAGCCTTAATATGCGAAGTGTTGGGAATATGTGGTCCACGACATAAATCCGTAAAATTTCCTTGTGTATAAAACGTAATTGTGCCATCTTCAAGACCGTTTAATAAATCAAGTTTGTATTCATCGTTTTTTTCGGTAAAATAAGAAATCGCATCGGCTTTACTCATTTCTTTTCGCTCAAATGAAGATTTGTTTTTAGCCAACTCATCCATTTTCTTTTCGATTTTTAACAAATCTTCATCGGTCAATTTATTTTCGCCCAAATCAATATCATAATAAAAACCACCTTCTACCGCAGGACCAACCCAAAATTTTACACCCTGAAAAAGACTTTCTACCGCTTCGGCAAGCAAATGTGCAGAGCTGTGCCAAAACGTACTTTGCGCACCACTATCTTGCCAAGTCAATAATTTCAAACTGCTATCTTCTTGAATAGGCAAGGTCAAATCCACCACATTGCCATTTACTTCTGCAGCCAATACTTTTCTTGCCAAGCCTTCACTTATCGAAAATGCAATATCCATTGCCGAAGTACCTTTTTCAACTTCTTTTATATTCCCATCGGGTAATGTAATTTTTATCATAAGAATGCAAAAATAAACTATTTGTTTTGAAACAAAAATTTTGAGTTTTTAAAAAATTAAACATCCTTTTCAAATATCAAAAACCTAAATAGCCCTAAAAATTTTTTATACTAAATTTTATTAAACACAGATTAAAATTGAAATAACTCATTTAATAAAATTGTAAATCATGTAACTCATTTATATAATTCTGTAATGAAAGCTACAAGAATAAACTGGACTTTTGTATAAGCTAAAAAAAAATTTTGAATAGACAGAATACTTTATAAATCTTAGTGCTATCGTTAAATAATTTCATCAATTGGCTAAAGTTTTTATTACAGAATTATTGGAAAGTATAGAGGCAAATAAACATAAAGCTAAATCTTAAAATTTATCTATCAATGAAAACAAAAGAAGACATTAACAAAGAGATTTTAGAAACCACCACAAAGATTCAAGAAAACTTTCCAGAGCTTTCAAAGTTTACGGATGAAATGACGATTACAATTCCATCTGTTGAAAATCCAAAAATTACTGCAACCGAATTACAAGAGTATAACGAAACATTGAAAGCAGTAGCATCTGGATATGTAAAAAGTGCAACAAAACATATTGTAATCATTGGAGCTGGTTTTGCGGGATTAAAATTGGCAAGAACTCTAAACAACCACCCAAACTATACCATCACATTAATTGACAAAAATAATTACCACCAATTTCAACCTTTGTTTTATCAAGTGGCAATGGCAAATTTAGATGCCAGTAATATTTCATTTCCACTGCGAACTATTTTTAAGAAAAGTAAAAATGTACGTATTAGAGTAACATCAGTTACAAAAATTAATACCGCTCTTAATGCAATTGAAACAACCAATGGAAATTTCAACTACGATTATTTAGTAATTGCCACAGGAGCTAAAACAAATTATATTGGCAATGATGATATAAAGAAAAATGTTTTCGCTATGAAATCTACTATCGAAGCCATTCAAATTCGAAATACCTTGCTCCAACATTTTGAGGATGCTATTACGGCAAATACAGCAAAAACAAAAAAACTGCTATCCATTGTAATTGTTGGCGGCGGTCCCACAGGTGTTGAGTTAAGTGGAGCATTAGCTGAAATGAAAAACGATTCATTGCCATTTGAATATCCCGAATTAAATTTTACAGAAATGAAAATTTATCTTTTGGAGGGCACTTCAAAACTTTTAGCTGCAATGAGTGAAGCGTCTTCTAAAAAAGCAAAAGAATATTTACAAAAGTTAGGCGTAATTGTAATGCTTGACACATTTGTAAAACAATATGACGGTTCACAAGTTATATTGCAAAATTCCACTATAATTGAATCTACTTTTGTTATTTGGGCAGCGGGAGTAAAGGGAAACATACCAAATGGCTTAGAATCAAATTACATATCAAAATCAAATCAAAACCGATAACTTTAACCGTGTTATAGATTCGCTTAACGTTTTTGCTTTAGGAGATGTGGCAATAATAGAAAGCGAAATGCACCCAAAAGGATTTCCACAATTGGCAAGTGTGGCTATTGACCAATCTAAAAATTTGGCAAAAAATTTTTTACGATTAGCAAAAAATAAAACTATGCTTCCTTTCAACTTCAACAACAAAGGAAACATGGCAACTATAGGCAGAAACAAAGCTGTTGTTGATTTAGCAAAACCCAAACTTTCATTTCAGGGTTTTTTTGCTTGGCTTATTTGGATGACCTTGCATTTATTTCTACTCATTGGATTTAAAAATCGTTTAATCGTTTTCATCAATTGGGTATATAAATATTTCACCCATCACCAATCATTAGCACTACTATTTCCATCTATCACTTTTAAAAATAAATCTTAATGCAATACATTTGAAATAAACAAAAACTATTTCAATTTATTCTGTGATTTGGTTCCAACAAACCAAATTATTACTTAAATCTATTGCAATTGTTTATTGTGATTAAACTACGGAGTTGGAAAATGGTTTGTTTGGACAGAAGCCTCAGAGTTACGAAAAAAAATTATAAACGCCCCACATTTCTACGCTAACGTACTCCCCTCACTTTTCAAAAAAAATTTAAATACGCTCATTAAAAATATAAAAAGAGAATATGCATTACTTTTCCACACATATAAAAAACACAACAATACAATATTATATTTGACATAATATATAATCAAAAAATGACAAAAGAAGAGGGGTTAAAGAAAGTACAAGATTTAGTTACTCGTTTCCACGAGCAATTACTTGCTTATAAAAAATCTGATTACAACTAATTGAGAATTTTAAATAAAACTTATGGATCTCATCGCATTCAACAATTTCGAAGCAAAATTTTTCCCAGCAAGCATTTCCACAGGAATAAGAATTAGCTATTTTTGTTATAATTTTTATACACAATAAAAAAACGGTTAGCTATATCT
>JAGNRR010000019.1 GCA_017988595.1 Chitinophagaceae bacterium | reverse complement strand
TTTGGTTTGCAAAAAAACATCATTTTTGATTTTAAATCCTTTTAAAATCACTCTTATATCCAATTATAAAGTGAAAATAAATCAACAAAGTGAAAAATTTTTATAAATATGCTTATCTTAAATAATGATATTTTTCAATATAATAAAGCGAATTAAACGTTTATAATCGATTATAATCGAAAGTAAACGAATAATTACCGACTACAATTTCCAAGTCGATACACCTTTGCATTGTCAATCGGAAACAAAGCGCTATTTCCTAATTGATAAAAAAATAAATTTTAAACCTTAAAAAAACAAAACGTTATGAGCACATTAAAAAACAGAGTACAATTAATCGGAAACCTAGGTGCAAACCCCGAAGTAAAAGAAACTACAAACGGCAAAAAATATGCAAGATTGAGTATTGCCACCAGCGAAACTTACAAAAACAATGCTGGCGAAAAAATAACAGACACCCAATGGCACAATTTAGTTGCATGGGGAAAAACTGCCGAAATTATAGAAAAATATGCAAAAAAAGGCAGCGAAGTTGCAATCGAAGGAAAACTAACACATCGCTCTTATGATGATAAAGACGGTATTAAACGCTTTATCACCGAAGTAGAAATAAGTGAATTTGTATTACTAGGTAAAAAAGAAAAAGAAAGCGCAATGCCTTTCTAATTTAAATAATTCTATACATTATGTTCAGCAAAAAAAACATCATACACTTGTATGATGTTTTTTTTTGAAATTATCAATTAGCACTGCCCCATTTTTTAAACAATGCAATAATTTCTTTGCTCAAAAAGTATATCTTTAATTTTTCAAAAAAATAAATGAAAAACATAAAAGTTTTTACTCGTTTTTTTTCAAAAAATGTTCGTCTTGAAAAAGAAGAACACGAAAACGAAACCTTTAATGAAATTGCTGAAAATGCAAATTTTTCGGGCTACAACTTATGGGTATTAGGCTTTGCCATGATTATTGCCTGTATAGGTTTAAATACCGATTCAATGTCGGCAATCATTGGCGCCATGCTTATTTCCCCATTGATGGGACCAATAGTTGGTTATGCTTTTGCCCTTGCCATTAACGATAAAAGTTTAAAAAATGCATCTATTAGAAATTGGATTTGGATGACCATAATTAGCCTTTTTGCCTCAACATTATTTTTCATTATCAGCCCATTCGATAACGACACCGCAGTGCTGTTGTCCTTTACCAAAGCTAGCATTTTTGATATTTTGATTGCATTTTTTGGTGGTATGGCTGGTTTTTTAGGCATCATGAAGCGAGATGGTGTAAAAGTAATGGCAGGAGTTGCTGTTGCAACAGCTTGTATGCCACCATTATGCACAGCAGGTTTTGGTTTGGCACATGCCAATTGGATGGAATTTTTTGGTGGTTTATATTTTTATATTATCAATTGTTTATTTATTGGTTTGGCCACTTTTTTATTAGCACGCTTCAATAGATTTCACTTCCATTTTCGCAATGAAAATAACAATAACAAAATAGACACATGGTTGTGGTCGCTTTTTATTATCGCTATGATAATTCCTGCATCTTATATAGCTTGGCAAAAATGGTTGGAAGAAAAAAATCCTTGGAAAGAAAAAAACATCTCAGACAAACAACGAATTTTAATTTTAGAAAAAAAAGTAGAACAGTTAGATTCGCTTTTAAATTTTAACAATAACAAATAGTTGTTTAAACAGTTTAATATTTTATAGTGAAGCAATTTTTTTACCTAACTTTGCATTGCAATGTCATCCAAAAAAATTCAACTCAGCAAACTGCCATTTAAAAGCAAAGCCATCATCAAATCATTTACAGATTCTGAGCTTTATGTACAATTAATGGAAATGGGCTGTATCCCCGACGAAGAGATTTGTGTAGAAATTTCTGCACCTCTGGGCGATCCAATGTCGATAAAAGTTTCGGGCTATCATTTAAGTCTTAGAAAAGCTGAAGCCGAAAAAATATGGGTGGAAATCTGCGATTAATTTTCTAAAAATTAAAATTCATAATTTTTCTCAATACTTTTTTTGAGATTTTTTATAAATGCAAAAGTAGCAGGACAATAATCCAAATTTTGTTCAAAAATATGATTGTATTCATCAAAAGGCACTTTGTCGAAATGCGGAAAAAGTGCGCAATCTTCTGGTCTCACTTCGTAAATACTGCATTTATTATCATCTAAGTTTAAAAACTGACAAGGTTCTGTTTTGTTTACAACATCGCCATTGTCTTTATCCACTTTGGTCCATTTGGTTTTAAATGCATTTTCGCTCATGTTTAAATGTGCTGATATTCGAGTTACATCTGCTTTGGTAAATGTAGGTGTCATTTTTTTGCAGCAGTTTCCACAATCCAAACAAGCTACTTTTTTCCATGCTTTTTTATCCGCTTTTACGGTATATTTTTCCATGTCGGGCACATGCAATTTGTCGAATTTTTTCAAAAAAACTTTTAATGGTTTTTTTTCGACATCGGTAATTGCATTAAATTTTTTGAGCAATTTTTTTTTCATATATAAGGAAATAAATAAAGGCGTGTAAATTAATATTCAAGTTCCAAGCCCAATTGATTTCTTAAATCATCAAGCAAAGGATTTTTTTGTGCTAACATAGCAAAAATTTCTTTTTTACTTTTAGTAGCTGTTGAGGTGTTGATTGTTGTTATTATTTTTTCTTTTATAATAACATTTAAGGCATCGTTGCAAAAAGCATTTTTAAACGCTTCAAGCAAATTGTGTCGAAGTCCATTTACAAAATCTAATATCGTTTTATCACAAAATATATCAAGTTGATTTTCATTAAATGTTAGTTCACATTCGCTTATTGCTACTTTAAAAAGCGGTTTATTTTCGGTATGTCCAACATAAAATTCTTCCCAAGTGGATTTAATTTTTTCATCATTCAATGGAATAATTTCTTGTATTACTTGTTCATTAATATTTTGGCTATGTTTTTCTTTAAGTTTTTTAATATCAAACATTCCCTTGCTAAAACTAATGCTTGCAGCTTTTTCTGACGGTTTTACTTCGGTAGGTTTTGGCGTTTTAGGAATAAATTTATCTTCATGTTCAGCAACAAGAGCAGTACTTTCTTCAACTTTATTTTCAGCTTTAGAAATTTTTATTGCATTATCGACAAGTAATGTTGGTGTTGATTTTTTAAAATGAAGAACAACTTTTTCTTCTTCGTTAATCAATTTTTTTTTTACCAATGCATCATCATTTTGCAAAAGGTGAAAAGCATCTTGCAAATAATTTATTTTTATGAAAGCCATTTCTAGCATCAATCTTTTATTTCTGGCTTGCTTAAGATTAAGTTCAGTTTGTCCAATAATAGAAAGCGCATTTAGAATAAAATTTTTATTGCATTGTTTTGCTTGATGATAATATTTTGCTTTAATCCCTTCGGGCAAATCCATCAATTTTACCAATTGAGCATTCTCGCAAATTAATAAATTTCTAAAATGTTCAGCCAAGCCATTTAATATCATATCTGCTTCAAATCCTTTTGCCAATACTTCATCAATCAATAATAAAATACTTGTCAAATCTTGAATAAGCAATGATTCTATCATTTTAAAATAATAATCGTAATCGAGAATATTCAAATGTTCAATAGTGGCTTCATAGCTAATATTATTGCTCGAAAATCCAGCAAGTTTATCCATTATGGATAAGGCGTCTCGCATGCAACCTTCACTTTTTTGTGCGATTAAATGCAATGCTTCACGTTCCGAGGCAATATTTTCTTTGGTGCAAATGCCTTGCAAATGATCTATAATATCATCTGTGCCAATTCGTTTAAATTCAAAAATCTGACAACGAGATAAAATCGTTGGGATAATTTTATGTTTTTCGGTAGTTGCTAAAATGAATATGGCATGAGCTGGAGGCTCTTCAAGTGTTTTCAAAAAAGCATTAAAGGCACTTGAAGAAAGCATGTGTACCTCATCAATAATATACACTTTATATTTTCCTGCTTGTGGTGCAAAACGCACTTGTTCCACCAATTCTCTAATGTCATCTACGCTATTATTGCTTGCAGCATCTAATTCATAAACCGAAAAACTGGTATTGTTTTTAAATGAAGTACAAGCTGGGCAAACATCGCAGGCTTCTCCTTCTGCAGTTCTGTTATCACAATTTATGGCTTTTGCCAAAATTCTAGCACACGTTGTTTTTCCCACACCTCTGGGACCGCAAAACAAAAACGAATGCGCCAAATGATTAGTACGAATAGCGTTTTTTAATGTTGTAGTGATGTGTTTTTGCCCAACCACAGTATCAAAATCTTGTGGTCTATATTTTAGTGCCGAAACAATGTATTGTTCTTCCATAAGTTGCGAAAAGTAAAATTACAAAATATATTTTGCTTGTAATTAAAAATAAAAAATTATTAGAATTGAGCCTTTGAAAAAAAGTGAAAACGGTTTTTAAAATCAAAAATCCCTAAAACTGAATTATCTTTGGAGTTCAAATGTCAACATTTTCAATCAAAACCTACTTTTCTTTAGTAAAATTTAGCCATAGTATTTTTGCTTTGCCATTTGCATTAATAGGTTTTTTTTATGCTGTCATTTTTGAGCATCAACCATTTATATTTTCTACATTAATGTTTGTCATAATTTGTATGATTTTTGCTCGCAATGCAGCTATGGCATTTAATCGATATTTGGATGAAAAATTTGATAAATTAAATCCTAGAACTGCACAACGAGAAATTCCTGCTGGAATTATTTCTAAAAAAAATGCATTACTTTTTGTACTAATAAATTGTATCGCATTTGTTATCACCACTTTTTTTATAAACAACATTTGTTTTTATTTATCACCAATTGCATTGTTTGTTATTTTATTTTACAGCTATACAAAACGTTTTACATCGCTTTGTCATTTGGTTTTAGGGCTTGGGCTTTCTTTGGCGCCAATAGGTGCATATTTGGCAGTTACAGGTGTTTTTTCCATTGTACCCTTATTATTTTCCATTGTGGTTTTAACATGGGTAAGCGGTTTCGATATTTTATATGCTTTACAAGATGAGGATTTTGATAAAAGCCAAAACTTACATTCTATACCTGTTTTGCTGGGCAGAAAAAATGCACTTTATTTTTCTGTGTTTTTACATCTTATTACGGCAATTGCAATTTTATATATCGGATGGCAAGCAAATTTTAATTTACTTTATTGGACTGGAGCGTTTAGTTTTATTTTACTTTTAGCCTATCAACATATATTGGTAAAACCCAATGATATTAGTAAAGTAAATATCGCTTTTGCAACAACAAATGGCATTGCTTCAATTTTATTTGCGCTATTTACAATTAGTTCATTTTTTATAAAAATATAAGAAACAATGGGACGATTAATGGCATTGGATTTTGGAAAAAAAAGAACAGGCATTGCCGTTTCCGATCCGTTGCAAATCATTGCCACTGGATTGCAAACCGTAGAAACAAATCAGCTTTTTAGTTTTCTGGAAAATTATTTTAAAACAGAAATTGTAGATAATGTCATCATTGGCTTGCCAAAAAATTTAGATAATTCCGATACTGATGCCACAAAATTAGTTACTGATTTTATCAAAAAATTCAAACAAACTTTTTCTCACAAACGCATCGAAACCATCGACGAAAGATTTACATCAAAACTTGCGCAGCAAAGCATTTTGCAAAGTGGATTAAAAAAAAAGGATCGACAAAATAAAGCTTTGGTAGATGAAATTAGTGCAATTATTATTTTACAAGATTATATGCAACGTCAATTTTAAGAAATTTATTTGATAATAATTTTCAAGGGCTTTCCTTCATAAATTTGATTATCAAATCCTCGCACACGAACATTTTCAATATAAATAGTATCTCGCTGATGAATAGCTTCTTCAAAGCGTTTTATCCATGCTTGTGAAAACGTATCACCAGTAAAATAAGCATTGCTATAATCATTTACAATTATAGGCAATCCTTCTTCGTCTTGATACAAACCAGGCTCGGCATAAATCATGTCAAACTTTGTAATCGGAAATACTGCACCAGAACTATCTCGAGCGCATAATGGTAATTTTATTACATTCAAAAATCCTTGCACGCTATACACATTATAGGGTTTGTCTTCACAACCCAAATGTGTAGCATAACGATATTTTTTTTGCTTTTTTATTTCGCCATTATCAAAAGAAAATAAAAATACAAGCACTATTAAAACAAGAAATACAGAATATTTTTTCATTTGTAATGTCGAAGATAAACAAATATTCAATTCGCTTTAATAATTTTTTACATAAAATAAGTTAAAGTTATTTGCCTTATAGCTGTCGCAAACTTTCTTCAATCAACGCAATTTTTTCAAGTGCATCTTGTTTCTTCTTTTGTTCAATAGCAAGAATTTCTTCTTTTGCATTTTGAACAAATTTTTCGTTGCTCAATTTTTTTTCTACACTCATCAAAAATCCTTTTGCATAAGCCAATTCTTTTTCCAAACTGTCTTTTTGCATCGTGGTATCAATTTCTTTTTCGCAAGTAAAACTTCCAGAAACCGTATCTACAACAAAGGAAATAGAATTATCAATTTTTGCATCGCTAAAAATTATTTCTGTTACAAAATTTTGTTTTTGAATAAAATATAAAATTTGCGTTAGCTCAGTTTCATTATTTTTCGAAAAATAAAGCGTGATAGGTTCTTTGGGTTTTAATCCATTTTTTACTCGTGCATCTCGCAATTGTGTGGTAATATTTTTTAATAAATTACCTGCATGTAAAGTTGTTTTATCTGCTTCTGCTTTAAAATCTATTGCGCTTGCAAAAACATCTTCGCCATCTTTTCGTTCTTTAATTTGATGAAAAATTTCTTCGGTTACAAATGGTAAATAAGGATGCAAAAGTGTCATTAATTCTTCAAAAAAGAAAACTGCTTTTTGCATCAGTGTATTGTTCATTGGCTCTTCAAGTGTAGTTGGTTTTATAAATTCCAAATACCAACTACAATAATCATCCCAAATCAACGAATATATTTTTTTCAGCGCTTCGCTCAATTTAAAATCAGCCAAGTCAGCATCCACATCTTGTTTTACTTTATTTAATTGTGCCTGAAACCAATCGTTGATAAATAAAATTGACGCATCATTATTTTCTTCTTGCTTACGTTCTTTAAAAAGTTCAAGCAATTTTGCTGCATTCCAAATTTTATTAATAAACATTTTTCCTTGCTCGCAATTGGCATCATCATACAATAAATCATTTCCTGCAGGCGAAGCAATTAACACGCCAAAACGAACCGCATCGGCGCCAAATTTTTCTATAAGCTCTAATAAATCTGGCGAATTACCAAGTGTTTTGCTCATTTTTCTGCCTTGCTTATCTCTAACTATTCCTGTAAAATATACTTTATCAAATGGTTTGGTGTTTTTGTATTCATAGCCAGCCATAATCATTCTTGCTACCCAAAAGAAAATAATATCGGGACCTGTAACCAATGTTGAAGTGGGATAATAATAATTTAATTCGTCATTGTTTTTATTTTTATTCCATCCAAAAACTTCAAGCGGCCAAAGCCACGACGAAAACCAAGTATCCAACACATCTTCATCTTGTTTAAGGTTTTCGCTGTTTAAATTTGCTTGCAAAAATTTTTCTTTTGCTTCTTGTTCGGTCTTTGCTATTTGCATTTCA
Source organism: Chitinophagaceae bacterium (assembly GCA_017988595.1). Lineage (GTDB taxonomy): Bacteria > Bacteroidota > Bacteroidia > Chitinophagales > Chitinophagaceae > JAGNRR01. The sequence continues at coordinate 9,193 of JAGNRR010000019.1, read as the reverse complement.
CCGTTTTCATTATACCAAGCTGGTATGCGTTGTCCCCACCAAAGTTGTCGACTAATACACCAATCTTTGATGTTTTCCATCCAATGTCGATACGTGTTTTTATATTTCGCTGGATAAAATTTTATATCCTCATCCATCACCGCATCCAAGGCTGGCTTTGCCATTTTTTTTACATCACACCACCATTGCATGCTTAAACGTGGTTCAATAACCACATCAGTTCTTTCACTAAAACCAACTTGATTTTTATAATCTTCAATTTTTAAAACGTGTCCTATTTTTTCTAAATCGTCCACAATTTTTTTACGTACATCAAATCGGTCTTCGCCAATATAAAGTCCTGCGGCTTCACTCATCGATCCATTTTCATTCAAAGTGTCAATTACTGGCAAATTATATTTTTGACCTAAATTAAAATCGTTAATATCGTGTGCTGGCGTAATTTTCAAACAGCCTGTACCGAATTCAATATCAATATAATCGTCGGAAATAATTGGAATTTCTCGATTAATTAAAGGCACTAAACATGTTTTTCCTACTAAATTTTTATAACGTTCATCATCAGGATGCACACAAATAGCCACATCGCCCAATATGGTTTCTGGTCGAACGGTAGCAACAGTTATAAATTCATTTTTATTTTCAGTCAATGCATATTTTATATACACCAATTTGCTGTTTACTTCTTTATGATTTACTTCTTCATCGCTCAAAGCTGTTTTGGCTTTAGGATCCCAATTAATCATTTTCACACCACGATAAATATGTCCTTTGTTGTATAAATCAATAAAGGTATCGATTACTGCATCGTAATAATCGTTGTCCATTGTAAAATGAACTCGATTCCAATCTAAGGCACAACCCAATTTTTTTAATTGCTGAAGAATAATGCCGCCATATTTTTCTTTCCACTCCCAAGCATATTTCAAAAACTCATCTCTAGAAATATTATTTTTTTCAATGCCTTTTTCTTTAAGCATATTTACCACTTTGGCTTCAGTGGCAATGGATGCATGATCTGTTCCAGGAACCCAACAAGTATTAAAACCTTTTAATTTTGCAAAACGCAACAGCACATCTTGCACGGTATTATTCAATGCATGACCCATGTGCAAAACACCAGTAACATTTGGCGGTGGCATTACAATGGTGTAAGCTGGTTTTTCATTTGGCGTAGACGAAAAATAACCTTTTTCCAGCCAATGCTTATACCAATTTTGTTCTGCTTCTATGTGATTAAAATTTTTTGAAAGTGCCATAAGGGTGCAAAGGTAGGAAAAAATGAATTTATTAGATGTTGAACTTTAACATTCAGCGTTTCTAACTTTTTTAATAATTATTCCTTTATCACCTTATAAACGAGCTTCTCCATCCTTTCGTTAGTAAGTTGAAGAAAATAAACACCGCTTGACAAGATAGATAGATCCACTTCATTTTTATTTTTTTCTTGAAGCAATACCTGTCCTTGAAGATTTAATACTTGCAAGTTTTTAATTCTAAATTCTAAATTATTAATTTTTAATTCAATATAAATTTTACCATTCGGTGGAAGGGGGTATAGTTTAAACAGCCTATTTTTTTCTACTTCACTTATTGCCTCAGGATAGCAGGTTATTGCGCCTAGCTCATAGTTTGCCATATTGGGTGGACTAGAAAAGTAGCCATTTACAGACTCTGAGCGCAGACAATTGACACAAAAGTTGCAGCCTCCATATTCTACATCTGGATTATTGATAACACTCATGGCTTTGCATATACCATCTAGTCTGCCTATATATATTTTACCAACGGGTGCTAGTTGTAGATTTGTATAGCCACAAAAAAAAGCAGGCGAATCAACGCCATGCACATCCCACCAAGAGCCATCTTGCAAATCTAATTGCTGTATAGTAGAATATTTTGAAACATATAAAAATCTACTACTAGGCGAAAACGCTAATCCTCTATTTAATGCAATAGCAGTATCTGTACCAAAAGGTGGGACATAGTTCACTTGGAAATTACTTAATTTTCCATAGCATCGATCAAAATCCGCCACATATACATCACTAGATGTAGCATAGGTTGTGTCATTTATCCAAAAGCCAGTTGTAGCCCATTTTGAACCATCAACATTAAACACCATTTGCCCATGTAAATCATTTGTACCTCTAAACGGAAAAGGGATATATTGGTCGGGAAATCGGGTTACTGCATTTTGGCTAAATAAAAATACAAATACTTTATTGCTATCGCCTGCCATTTTTAGGAGCCACCAATCTTTGCCATTGCCATGACGGCAAGCCATCATTTGGCTTTTTTTCATAGGGGTGTTTTGCAAGAGCGGTACTTTTTTTTGCACCACAGCCCCTGCCCCTGCATTGGCGTACTTGTCTATGACATGATAATATAAGACATCGAAATTCCAATTTAGTGCTGGCTTATTTGCCCATACTGTATTATAATAAGCATCACTTACACTTGGCGTAATTAAATAATACTTGCCACTATCCATGGGCAGAAATATGGATGTTTGAGGTACAGTCGTCAAGCCACTATTATCAATATAATAATCATTTGGTATGAGCTTATCGCCATTAAATAGTAAGTCTCCATTGTTATTAAATACATCTCCGCCATCGCAACTAAATATAATTTGACCACTACTATCGCATATATTGCTATGTCCTAATATATAAAATGCATTATTAACTTTAAATAAAGTATCATGTTGAATAATAGAATTATTAAAATTATATGGTAACCTCTCATGCTTATTATCCACTCATTCCCAAATTTATTTTGGGCATTCAATTTTAATATACTTAAAAGTATAATTATGATTAAAAAACTCTTTTTCATAATTATTCTTTAATTAGTTTACCAGTTGTAGAATTTTTTCCGTTTATCATGTAGCGGTATAGGTATATACCCAATTCTAAATGGCTAATATCGGCACTTACTCTACTTATGGTATTGGATAAATCTATTTTCATGCGCTCTCTGCCATAAATATCATAAACCAGCAATTCGCCTTTTTCTCCTTCATTGAGTACATATTCTATCGTTATTTGTTTTGAAGAAGGGTTGGGGTATATCCTTATATTGCTTTCCTCGCCCAGCATTGCCAATAGTTTTGGGTCTATTACCAATTCTTCCTCCTTCGTATCCGCAGAGTGTCCTGCAAGGCACTCTGCGGTTCTATTGCAATTAATTTCCCTATCCACTACTCAAAGATATATCTTGCATTTCATATATTGATATAATGGGATAGCGATTTTCTATATTATTTTGATGATACTGTAATGAAGAACTATGCAAATAATCATTAGGCGATTCACATAGTGGATTGATTAATCTAATTGGGTTAGTATGAATGTAGTTTAGTTTTTGCTCGATAAATTTTTCACTTTCCAATAGTTTCCAATCAAAAGAAGGTTCAAGAACTTCATGTTTTTTTCCATTTTCCCGATCTGTTTTATTTACCATTTCTTTCATTGAATATAAACATTCATCTAAGTTTAATTCCTTTAATCGATTTACTATTTCATAAGCCATAAAACGTTTTCCATTTCCAATTATTGTATTTAATGGCTTTTCGGTGTTTTTAAAACTAATTATGGCGTGTAAATGATTTGGCATTATAACAAATGCATTTATATAATGACCTTGATTTTTTAAAACATCAAACCATTTATAAACAAGCTCATATGAGTTGGTTAGTTCAAACAATGGGAGCCAGCTAGCATTTGTTATTGTTATAAAAAAAGAACCAAATTTATATGGGATTTGTTTTCTTACACTCATAGTGTTGTAAAATTACAATTTATTCCGCAGAGTGCCTTGCAGGACACTCTGCGGAGACGATTAATAAATCTCCAAATAAAAAATCCATAATAAAGCTAATTTTTAAATTCCTATTTACAAACTCATCATATCCTTAAATTTCACGGCTTGTCTTCGGCTAATGTCTATTTTTTCGTTTTCGAGAAGGGAAACCACAAAACCGCCATTGCTTTGTTGTTCAATTTTGCTAATTTTTTTTAAATTAATAAGTTGTTTTCTATTGGCTCTAAAAAAAATGGAGGTATCAAATTTTTCTTCAAGAGCGTTTAATGATTTTAAAATCAATGGTCGTTGATTTTCAAAAAAAACTTTGGCGTAATTGCCCACACTTTCAAAATATCGAATGTCTTTTAGTTTTACAAACCAACATCGTTCGCCATTTTTTACAAAAATTTGATCTTCTAGTCCAAGTTTTTTTTCGACTTCGGCGCTTGAAATTTTATGTAGCTTTTCTATTTTTTTTATGGCATCTTCTAGTCTTTGGGTTTCGATAGGTTTTAATAAATAATCAAGCGCATTTACCTCAAATGCCTTTAAAGCATATTCATGATGCGCAGTTGTAAAAACCACCAAAGGTAAATGGTGTAACATTTCCAGCAAATCAAAGCCATTTTTATCGCCAGGCATTTGAATGTCTAAAAATATTAAATCGGGTTTCAATCGTTCAATTTTTTCAAACGCATCGCTTACATTTTCGGCTTCTTCTATTATTGAAATAGATTCAAAATTTTTGAGCATGGATCGCAATTCATTTCTTGCCAATCGTTCATCTTCTACAAGGATTGTTTTTATCATTTTTTATGAAGTGGGATTTTTAAAGTAACATGTATTTTATTTTTTTCTTCTTTGATATTAAAACTGCTTTTTTCGCCATAAAAAAGGTATAGTCTTTTTTTGGTACTTTCGACGCCAAAGCCTGTATTTTCATACGATGTTGTTGATGCTAATCCTTTGCCATCGTTCCAAATGTCAATAGTCAAAAAATTATTTTCGACACTTGAAATCAATTTTATTTCTCCGCCTTTTTCCAGTTTTGATATGCCATGTTTAACTGCATTTTCTATTAAAGTTTGTAGCAACAGTGGCGGAAATAAAATGGATAAACTTTCATTATCTATCTGTGTACTAAAATTTAATTTTTCTTCAAATCTTATTTTTTCTAGCGTGATATAATCGTTTACTAGTTGTAATTCGGTTTCCAAAGGCACCAAAGTTTCATTTGAGTTGATGGAGCTCCGCAATATTTTCGATAATTTTGTAATGGCATCACGTGCAGTTTCGGGATTTTCGTTTACCAATGCTCGAATACTATTCAACGAATTAAAAATAAAATGTGGTTGCAAGTTTGACTTTATTGCCTTCAATTCCAAATCTTTTTTTTCACTATCCAATTTTAATTTCGAAATCAAGGTTTGTCGATTTTTTTCCATGTAATTCCAAAAAAAATAAAATGCATTCCACAATAAAAAAATAAAAAAAGCAGCAATTAAAGCACTTAAAACCTCTAAAATATGTTGCTTTGCAAAAATAGCAGGAAACAAAATAGCAATTAATATATGATAATATATTACAAATATTATGGCTAAAACCAAAGAACTGCCAGCGATAGAAAGAGTCAATTTTTCGGTAGTAAAGGAAAAAAAATCGTATCGGATTAAAAAATAACGATAAAAGTGTGTAATAAATAATCCGCCAAGTGCAATTAAAATATTTATTAAAATACTTTGAGTAGAAAAATTGCCTACAAAAAAACTGATATAAATATTGAGCAATCCATAGCAAGCCCAACCTAAAAGCTGAATAATGCTATATTTTGAAACCCATTTCATGGTTCAAATATAAAAAAATACTATTGCATAAGTTTATTAAAAACGGATAAACGGTTTAAGATTTATTTTAACGCAGTTTTAAAGGTTGATATCCTATATTTGCGGTTTAAAATTTGAAACTACGATTTCAAATAAAAAAAATGGAAATTTAAAATAATTATGAAAAAATACGTATTCCTAGCAGCTTGTTTTTTAATGTCAATGAACACGTTTGCACAGCAAAAAGAAACAGCAAAAGCCAAAGATGTATATAGCATGCCATCACAAGATTATTTTATGATTCAAATAGGCTATGACAACTGGCTAAATGCGCCAGATAGTTTTAATATTAATGGAATAGGACGTTCATTTAGTGCCTATTTATGTTATGATTTTCCGATGCAAAAAACAAATTTTAGCTTTGCAGCTGGTGTGGGTATTGGAACAAGTAATATATATTTCAAAGACAAAGAATTGATATTAAATGATACCTCATCAACTCAAATTTATGTTAGAGATGAAATTTTGCCTTATAAAAAATATAAAATGACATTGGGCTACGTAGAAGCACCTTTTGAATTTCGATATTTTGGAAATAAAAACAATAGAAACAAAGGATTTAAAGCAGCTGTGGGTGTAAAAGTAGGTGCTTTAATTTCGGCACATACCAAAGGAAAATATACATTGAACGGAAAAACATTTAACGAAAAAGTAGTTACAAAGCGCTATATTGAAACTTGGAAAATGGCGCCAACGCTACGTTTGGGCTATGGTAATTTTTCAATTTATGGCTCATATCAAGTGAGTAATTTATTTAGACTAGGTAGTGGTCCAGAAGGAGTTACTCCAGTTTCTATAGGAATTTGTATTTCAGGATTATAAATAATTAATTTTTTTTGATAGGCTTCATTACTTTTGTATTGAAGCCTATTGTATTATATTTGTGCAATTAATTTATTAAAAAAATGACCGCTAAAGGATTTTATAAAGTAAAAACAAAAGAGATTTTAAGAGAAATCGATGATGCTGTTTCAGTAGTTTTAGAAATTGCCGAAGAAGATAAAAAAGCTTTTGAATATTTACCAGGTCAATACATTACAATTAAATATATGAATGGCGATGAAGAACTTCGCCGATCCTATTCAATATGTTCTGCACCTTTTGAAAATGAATTACGAGTAGCAATAAAAAAAGTACCAGGCGGTGTTTTTTCTACATTTGCAAACGACAATTTACAAGTTGGAGAAACACTTGAAGTGATGGCTCCAATGGGAAATTTTACATGCGAAATTGATAAAAAAAACCAAAAAAATTATGTGGCTTTTGCGGCAGGAAGCGGTATTACACCCATTTTAAGTTTGGCAAAAACGATATTAAATATTGAAACAGAAAGTACATTTACACTAATTTATAGCAATAAAAATATCCAATCAATTTTGTTTAAAGAAGCTATCGAGGCACTGAAAAACAAGCACATGGAACGATTTAGTCAAATTCAGCTTTTGAGCAGAGAACGGCTTGAAAGCGATATGAATTTTGGACGAATTGATAGCAATAAATGTAAATTTATTTTTGATAAATTAATTGACATTGAACAACAAGACCTATTTTTTATTTGCGGACCCGAATCGATGATTTTGGATGTGCAACAATTTTTGCAAGAAAAAAATGTATCAAAAGAAAAAATAAAATTTGAATTGTTTACTACTGGTATCGCTTCACAAAACAAAAAAAATTGGCAGGAGGTTCATGAGGATGAAAATACCCCTAAAAGTGAAGTTACAATTAAAGTAGATGACCGAACATTTGAAATGCAATTAGCATATGGAGGTGCAAGTATTTTGGATGCTGCTTTGAAAAATGGCGCCGATTTGCCATTTGCTTGCAAAGGTGGCGTTTGTTGCACTTGTAGAGCAAAATTAATTTCGGGCGAAGTAGAAATGGAAGTAAATTATGCATTGAGCGATGAAGAAGTAAAACAAGGTTATATTTTAACCTGCCAATCGCATCCCAAAACTGAAAAAGTGATGATTGATTTTGATGTGAGCTAAAAAACATAAAATAACAAGACATTTAAAATCAAAACATAATTTTGAACTTATCTTTACTTAAACAAAACACAAAAAAAAATAAATGAAAAAAATAATTTTTATACTAATTTCAATGGCATTTGTATTGCAAAGCAGTGCACAATATCAAAATACAAAATTAAGTGCAGGACAAATAGCACCAGAATTAGCTTTCGAAAATCCAGAAGGAAACATTATATCGCTGAGCGAAATAAATAAAAAAAGAATAGTACTTATAGATTTTTGGGCAAGTTGGTGTGGACCTTGCCGTCAAGCAAACCCAGCATTGGTTGCTTTTTATGACAAATACAGCAAATTGAAATATAAAAATGCTAAAAAAGGATTTACTATTTTGAGTGTGTCATTAGACAAAACAAAAGAAAAATGGATTGATGCCATTGCAAAAGACAATTTGAAATGGGAATATCACATGAGCGATTTAGGTGGTTGGCAAAGTAAAGCTGCCGAAGCTTATGGCGTTCAATTTGTGCCTCAATGTATGCTTGTAGATGCCACAGGAACAATTATTGGGCTTTATCAAACTGTAGAACAAGCCGAAGTAGATTTAAAAAAAATGGTACTAAAAAAATAATTCTTTAGTAATCTAAAATGGAACCCGACTCGAATAAAATAATTTTAATTACTGCACCTTCAGGGTCGGGAAAAACGACGATTGTAAAAAAAATTCTTGAATTAAATTCCAATTTAGAATTCAGTGTAAGTGCTACAACAAGAGCAATACGAGGAAATGAAAAAGATGGAGTTGATTATTATTTTATTTCATTACAAGATTTTGAAGAAAAAATAAAATCCAATGCATTTGCCGAATATGAAATGGTCTATACCAATAAATATTATGGCACCTTAAAGGAAAAATTAAATGATATTTGGGCTCGACAACATTTTCCTCTTGCAGATATTGATGTAAAAGGTGCTATAAAATTAAAAAATTATTTTGGCAAAAACGCATTAAGTATTTTTATAAAACCACCATCGATAGAAGAATTACGAAAAAGATTAGAAAAAAGAAATACAGATTTGCCAGAAGCTATTGATGAGCGAATAAAAAAAGCAAAAGAAGAATTAACATTTGAAAACAAATTTGACCTTGTAGTCATAAATGATGTTTTACAAAACGCAATTGAAAAAGTTCACTTATCCATCAATAATTTCTTGAAAATTAATTAAACCCACTTTATGATTTTTTTATATTTATTTCTCACCTTATTAATGTTGGCTTTTTTTTCTGGAATAGAAATCGGATTCAACAATAGCAACAAATTAAACATTGAGATTAAGAAAAAACAAGGTTTTTTTTCCGGCAAAATTTTATCGAAATTTAAAGAAAAACCCGAAGAGTTTTTGGGCACTAGTTTTATGGGCACCAATATTGTATTAATTGTTTTTTGTTTTTTTATTCTTCAACTTTTCATTCCATTTACCGAAAAATATTTCGGCAATTTTGCAAAAAATATGGCATTAGTATTATTA
>JAGNRR010000018.1 GCA_017988595.1 Chitinophagaceae bacterium | reverse complement strand
GGACTAAGCACACTAAAAATTTAAATCAAAATTGAAAAATATAAAAAAGTCGGATTTGCCATTTAAAGTTTGTAAAGTTTGTCAAAAAAAATATAATTGGAGAAAAAAATGGATAAATAATTGGAATGAAGTAAAATATTGTAGTGAAAAATGTAAACGAAATAAAAATAAATAAGCAATGCCTATACATCAAGTTCAATATCAGCAATTAATTAAAACAGATTTAGCTACACTTTGGAATTTTATTTCTTCGCCCAAAAACCTAAAAGAAATTACTCCCAAAGAAATGAATTTTATAATCACTTCACCTTTTTTTAAAGAAAAAATGTATGCGGGTATGATTATTAATTACAAAGTAAGTCCTGTTTTGGGAATAAAATTAAACTGGTGCACAGAAATAACAAATGTTCAAGAAAATGAATATTTTGTCGATGAACAACGATTTGGACCTTATGCCCTTTGGCATCATCAACATCATTTTCAAGAAACCGAAAATGGAATATTGATGACTGATATTGTAAACTACAAACTTCCTTTTGGGTTTTTAGGAAATTTATTTGGCGGTAGTTTTGTAAAGAAAAAATTGAAAGAAATTTTTGATTTTCGATTTCAAAGAATGGAAGAATTATTTAATACCTAATCTTTTTTTATCTTCGCCGTAGATGAATAATACTACAAAAGCGCATTTGGCTTTGTTAGGAGCAAATATTTTTTATGGCGCAGGATTTTCAGTAGCAAAATATATAATGCCTAGGCTTATACAGCCAAATGGTTTTATATTGATTCGAGTAGGATGCGCAATGTTGCTTTTTGCACTTTCATACTTTTTAGGAAAAAATTTTAGAACCATTTTTGACAAAAAAGATTATCCTCGATTAATAGCCTGTGCCATTTTTGGCGTGGCTTGTAATCAATTACTTTTTTTTAAAGGTCTAGAACTTACTTCGCCTATTCATGCTTCTTTAATGATGCTCAGTACGCCCATTTTGGTTTCTATTTTTGCAGCTTATTTATTAAAAGAAAAATTTACTAGTCAAAAATATTTAGGTTTGGCATTAGGCATAATTGGTTCTTTGATTTTAGTAAGCCAAGCTGCAAAAAATAATTTAGCACCAGATCCAATTTTAGGAAACTTGTTTATTTTACTCAATGCAGCTTCATACGCCATTTATTTAGTAATCGTAAAACCTTTAATGCAAAAATATAGACCCATAATTATTATTCGATTTTTGTTTTTTATTGGGTTTTGGATTGTGCTTCCATTTGGTTTTCAAGATTTACAACAAATCAACTGGCAGGAATTTTTACCTCAAGAAATTGCTGCTGTTGTTTTTATTGTAGTTGGAATAACTTTTTTTACTTACTTATGGAATATTTATGCATTAAAAATTTTATCGCCAAGTACAGCTGGAGCTTATATTTATTCTCAACCAGTTTTTTCAGCTTTTATTGCTATCCTTTTTTTAGGTGAACATATTACTTTAGAAAAATTGATAGCAGCAATATTAATTTTTCTTTGTGTTTTTTTAGTGAGTAAAAAAAATAATTAATTTTATTTTTCAAAATAGTTTTCAATCACTTTTGAATAATACTTGTGTTCTAATTTCAACACTTTTTGAGCAATTTTCTCAACATTATCATCTTCATTTAGCAATACTTTTTTTTGCAACAATATTTTTCCTTCATCATAATTTTTATTCACTACATGAATAGTAATACCACTTTCTATTTCATTATTTTCTTTTACAGCTTCGTGTACATAATGTCCATACATACCTTTTCCGCCATATTTTGGCAATAGGGCTGGATGAATGTTTAAAATTTTATCAGGAAAAACATCTATTAAATTTTCAGGAATTTTCCATAAAAATCCTGCTAATATTATTCCATCAATTTTAAAATTCTGTAATTCAGCAATAAAATTTGATTTTCCAAATGTTTCTTTATCAAAGATAAATGTTGGAATATTATTATCTTTTGCTAACCCTAAAACGCCTGCCTTTGGGTTATTAGAGCAAATTAAAGGAAATTTTATTATATCATTATTTTTAAAATATTGTAAAATAGCTTTGACATTGCTACCATTTCCCGATGCAAAAAGGGCTAATTTTTTCATTAAAACAAAAGTAAACAAAAATTGAAACAATAGCCTTTTGAAAAAAATATTATCGGTTATCTTTGCGCTATGAAAAAACGTATTCATGACATTTTAATGTCGGACGATAAAGATTATAGTATAGAAATAAGTGGCTGGGTGCGCACTTTTCGCAATAATCAATTTATAGCTTTGAATGATGGTAGCACTAACAATAATTTACAAATTGTTGTAGCCTTAAATTCATTGCCCGAAGAAATATTGAAAAAAATCACCACTGGATCGTGTATTGAAGCCAAAGGAAAAATAATTCCTTCTTTAGGTAAAGGCCAAAATGTAGAAATGATAGCAGAAGAAATAAAAATTCTAGGCGAAAGTGATGCAGAAAAATATCCATTACAACCCAAAAAACATAGCTTAGAATTTTTGCGTGAGCATGGACATTTACGTTTTAGAACAAATACTTTTGGAAGCATTTTTCGATTAAGAAATGCGCTTGCGTATGCAATTCATAAATTTTTTCAAGAAAGAGAATTTCTTTACATTCATTCACCAATAATTACTTCAAGCGATGCTGAAGGTGCAGGAGAAATGTTTCATGTTAGTGTATTTGATGCAAACAATGCACCAAAAAGTGAAGATGGCGAAATTGATTATAAACAAGATTTTTTTGGAAAACAAACAAATCTTACTGTAAGTGGACAATTAGAGGCTGAATTAGCAGCAATGGCTTTTTCTAATGTATATACTTTTGGACCAACGTTTAGAGCAGAAAACTCAAATACTACAAGGCATTTAGCCGAGTTTTGGATGATAGAACCCGAAATGGCATTTTGTGATATTTATGGAAATATGGATATGGCAGAAGCTATGCTGAAGTATGTGATAAAATATGCTATGGAAAAACATCCTGAAGATATTGAGTTTTTAACACAACGACTTCTTGAAGAAGAAAAAAGCAAACCTCAAAATGAACGTGAGGAATTAAGTTTAAAAGAGAAATTAGACTTTGTATTAAACAATGATTTTGAACGCATTACATATACAGAAGCTATTGAAATATTGTTGCAATCAAAACCATATAAAAAGAAACAATTTAAATTTGATGTTAGCTGGGGTATTGATTTACAAAGTGAACACGAACGATATTTAGTAGAAAAACATTTTAAAAAACCAGTAATTGTAACGGGCTATCCAAAAGATATTAAAGCATTTTATATGCGATTAAACGAAGATGGAAAAACTGTTGCCGCAATGGATATTTTAGCTCCAGGAATTGGCGAAATTGTTGGCGGAAGCCAACGTGAGGAACGTCTTGAAAATCTTGAAAAACGAATGGACGAAATGCATATTCCAAAAGAAGAAATGAGTTGGTATTTAGATACTCGTCGATATGGATCATGTGTACATGCTGGCTTTGGTTTGGGTTTCGAACGTTTAGTTTTATTTGTAACTGGCATGACAAATATTCGTGATGTGATACCATTTCCTAGAGCACCTAAAACGTGTGAGTTTTAAAAAAAATTAGTTCTCTGCTAAATAATATAAAGTATTCATTTTTTCAGGAAAAAAAATATCCTTAGCAATTTCTTTGATTTCATCTATTGAAACAGCATTATAATTTTTCCATTCTTCATTAATTTTTGAAGCATCATTCATTATTAATTCATAAAATGAAAGACTAGCTGCTCTGTTCAGCAAACTCATATCTTCAAATTCGAGCATACTCTCAATTTTGTTTTTTGCTTTTTCCAATTCTGAGTCTTTAATGTCTAATTTTAGAAAATCATTGATAACTTTTTCAAGTGCTTCATTTGCTTTTTCTGCATCTATATCTTGAGCAATTTTTCCAGAAAAAACAAGTAAGCCTTCTTCTACACTTCCTGTATGATAACAATCGATAGAACTGAAAACTTTTTGTTCCTTCACCAAATTATGATATAACAATGCGGATTTACCACCACCAAAAATTTCTGTTATTAAATCGGCTACATAATAATTTTTAGACAATCTATTTGAAATTGGATATGCTTTGTAAAGTACACTAACAGGTACTTTTTTATATACTTTTTCAACTCTTGCTTCGGTTTGTTTTGGTTCGGCAGGGATATTTCTAAAATATTTTTCGCCAGCATCAATTGGTTCAAACCATTTCTCTGCAAGTTTTTTTACTTCTTCCAAAGTAGTGTTACCTGCAACAGCTAAAACTGCATTTTGTGGTCGATAATGTTTGAAAAAAAATGATTTTACATCTTCCAGTTTTGCATCTTCAATATGAGCTAATTTTTTTCCAATTGTCATCCATTGATAGGGATGTGATTTATAACAAAGTTCTCTTAAATATTGCCACACATCGCCATATGGTTTATTAATATAATGTTCTTTAAATTCTTCGCAAACCACTTTTCGTTGCACATCAAGACTTTTAGAACTAAATGCCAAACTCTTCATTCGATCACTTTCAAGCCAAAAAGCAGTTTCCAAATTTTGTTTTGGTAATTGTAAATAATAATTTGTCAAATCATTTGTGGTATATGCATTATTTTCTCCGCCAGCATTTTGAAGCGGTTCATCATATTCAGGTATGTTTTCGCTACCGCCAAACATTAAATGTTCAAAAAGATGAGCAAATCCTGTTTGTTCAGGGTTCTCATCTTTTGCACCTACATCATACATAATATTTACAGCCACCATTGGTGTACTTTCATCTTGATGAAAAATTACACGTAATCCATTTTTTAAAGTAAACTTCTCAAAATTTATCATGTGGCAAATGTAATGAACAAATTTTTTTTATCCTGAATTAATAAATAGGAACACTAAATTATAAATTCATTACTTTTAATCTAGAACTGGTCTCAACCATTTTGTAGCTTCTTCAAATGTTAAATTTTTTCGCTGCGCAAAATCTAGTAATTGATCTTCTTTTATTTTACCAATTCCAAAATATGCACTTGCTGGATGTGCAAAATACCAACCACAAACTGAACTTGCTGGATACATTGCCAAAGATTCCGTAAGCGTAATTCCAATTTCTTTTTCGGCATTTAGCAATGAAAATAATTTTGTTTTTTCCGTATGATCTGGGCAGGCAGGATATCCAGGTGCTGGCCTAATTCCAGTGTATTTTTCAGCAATTAAATCATCATTTTGTAAATGTTCATTTTTATCATATCCCCAATATTCAGTACGAACTTTTTTGTGCAATAATTCTGTAAAAGCCTCTGCCAATCTATCTGCCAAGGCTTGCAACATAATTTTATTATAATCATCATGTTGTGCTTCAAAATATTTCAAATGTGGTTCTATACCTTTTATGGTTACAGCAAATCCGCCCAAATAATCAGTTTTTATAGGTGAAATAAAATCGTTCAAACATTTATTAGCCTGTCCCTTTGCTTTTTGAATTTGCTGACGTAAAAAAACCAAATTCATATTTTCTGTATTTAATTTTATACAATCGTTATCGTTGGATTGTGCTTCCCAAAATCCAAAAACTGCATTGGCTTGCAACCAGTTTTCCTCCACAATTTTTTGTAATAAAAGTTGTGCATCATGGTATAATTTTGTGGCTTCTTTACCTACAATTTTATCTTCTAATATAGCGGGAAATTTTCCGTGCATTTCCCAAGTTATAAAAAATGGCGTCCAATCTATAAAAGGAATTATTTCTTCGATTGAAAAATTTTCAAATTTTTTTGTACCTAAAAATGTAGGTTTTACGGGTTCGTAATTTTGCCAATCAATTGCAGTTCTATTTTTTCTAGCATCTTCAATTGATAAATAATTTTTTACAGTTTTTCGATTTGCAAAATCATCACTAAGTTTTTCATATTCATTTTTTACATCATTTAAAAATGAAATTTTATGTTCTTTGTTTAATAAATTTCCAGCCACAGTTACACTTCTGGAAGCATCAAGTACATGAACAATTCCATTTTCATATTCAGGAAATATTTTTACTGCCGTGTGCATTCTACTTGTTGTAGCACCACCAATCAACAATGGAATTTCAAAATGTTGTCTTTTCATTTCAGCTGCAATATGGACCATTTCATCCAATGAAGGCGTAATTAACCCACTAAGACCAATCATGGCTACATTGTTTTTTTTCGCTTCGCTTAATATTTTTTCTGCCGAAACCATCACGCCTAAATCAATAATTTCATAACCATTGCATCCTAAAACAACACCAACAATATTTTTTCCAATATCATGTACATCGCCTTTTACAGTTGCTAATAATATTTTTGCACCGCCTGCTTTTTCTTTATTTTGTGTTCCTGCTGCAATGTGAGCCTGTTTTCGTTCTTCTTTTTCTTGTTCAATAAAAGGAGTTAAAACAGCTACCGCTTTTTTCATTACTCTTGCACTTTTTACTACTTGTGGCAAAAACATTTTTCCACTTCCAAATAAATCTCCAACCACATCCATTCCTGCCATTAATGGACCTTCAATAACTTCAAGTGGCGTGTTATACTTTTTTCGAGCTTCTTCTGTGTCTTCATCAATATATGTTGTAATGCCATTTACTAATGCATGAGCCAATCTTTTTTCTACATTTTCATTTCTCCATTCTTCATTTTTAATTTCTTCTTTACCTTTTCCCTTTACTTTTTCGGCATGTATAATTAGTGCTTCAGTGGCTTCATTATTATCATTATTTTTATTTAAAATAACATCCTCACAAAGTTGTTTAAGAGTTGGCTCTATATCATCATAAATTACTAATTGTCCAGCATTTACAATGCCCATATCCATTCCAGCTTTTATGGCATAATATAAAAAAACACTGTGAATAGCTTCACGAACATGATCATTTCCACGAAAAGAAAAAGATACATTGCTTACACCGCCACTAACTTTTGTCAAAGGCATTTTTGTTTTTATTTCTTTTGTGGCTTCAATAAAATCTACTGCATAATTATTATGTTCTTCAATGCCAGTTGCTATTGCAAAAATATTAGGATCAAAAATTATTTCTTGCGGAGGAAAGTTTATTTTTTTAACAAGTAAATTATAGGCTCTTTCACAAATTTCTATTTTTCGTTTTTTCGTATCTGCTTGTCCATTTTCATCAAAAGCCATTATGATAATTGACGCACCATAATTTCTACAAATTTGTGCTTGCGCAATAAATTTTTCTTCACCTTCTTTTAATGAAATGCTGTTTACAATACATTTTCCTTGAACACATTTTAAGCCCGCTTCAATAATTTCGAACTTGCTTGAGTCTATCATGATAGGAATTTTTGCAATGTCTGGTTCGGCTTGCAATAAATTTAAAAATGTGGTCATTGCTTCTACGCCATCTAGCATGGCATCGTCCATATTGATATCTAAAATTTGTGCACCATTTTCTACTTGCTGACGAGCAACACTTAAGGCTTCTTCAAAATTTCCTTCTCTAATTAATCGTGCAAATTTTTTACTTCCAGTTACATTTGTTCTTTCACCTACATTTATAAAATTACTTTCGGGTCTTAAGGTCAATGCCTCTAATCCCGCAAGTTGTAAATAAGGTTTTAAAGTTTTTGTTTCCATATATTTATGTAAATATTTAAATTGTTTTTTCTAAAATTGGTTTTTTTCTTGGGCTAAATTCTTTTACAATTTCTGCAATTGCATTTATATGATCGGGTGTCGTGCCACAACAACCACCAATAATATTTAGCCATCCATTGGCAGCCCAATCCTTTATTATAGCAGCGGTTTGATTTGGCAATTCATCATATTCTCCAAATGCATTTGGCAATCCAGCATTTGGATAAGCTGAAATATAACAACTAGAAATATTACTTAACTCCTCAATGTGTTGTCGCATTTCATTTGCACCTAATGCACAATTTAAACCTATACTCAACGGATTTGCATGTTTCAATGAAATATAAAAAGCTTCCAATGTTTGTCCGCTCAATGTTCTTCCACTGGCATCGGTTATTGTTCCGGAAATAGAAATGGGCAGTTCAATATTATTTTGTTGAAAAAATTGTTTAGCGGCAAAAATTGCTGCTTTAGCATTTAAGGTGTCAAAAATAGTTTCGATTAATAATAAATCTACACCGCCATCAATTAAACCTTTAATTTGTTCAGTATAAGCATCTACTACCTCATCAAAAGTAACAGCTCTATAACCAGGATTATTTACATCGGGCGAAAGTGAAAGTGTTTTATTTAGAGGTCCAATGGCTCCAGCTACAAATCTTGGTTTATCAGGATTTTTTTGAGTA
This sequence comes from Chitinophagaceae bacterium, assembly GCA_017988595.1. Classification (GTDB taxonomy): domain Bacteria; phylum Bacteroidota; class Bacteroidia; order Chitinophagales; family Chitinophagaceae; genus JAGNRR01. The sequence goes on along the minus strand of JAGNRR010000018.1, from coordinate 8,588 downwards.
AATTCATCTGCTGCTTTCCGAGCACATTGAGCCGAAGCCACATTTAATTCATAAGCTAAATCTTGCATGTCGTAATCGGCTTGTGCAATTTTAGTGCTGCTAAAGGTATTTGTTTCTATAATATCAGCGCCTGCTACTAAATATTTTTTATGAATATCGATAATTATTTTTGGTTGGGTTATAGATAATAAATCATTATTCCCTTTTACATCTTTGTGCCAATTTTTGAATCGTTCATTTCTAAAATCACTTTCTTGTAATTTGTGTCGCTGAATCATGGTGCCCATTGCCCCATCGATTATTAAAATTTGTTTTTCAAGTTGTTTTTCAATCAATGTCATCGTTTTATTAGTTTTTAGTTATACTAATACGAAAACAAAAAAACAATCTGGGTATTGTTGAGAAGTTGAGTATTAGTTCGGTTTTTATTAAAAAATTATCAGGCCGAACAATAATCAAATCTGCCTGATAGAACAAAAGTACAACGAAAGTTACAATAATAGAATTTTTTGTACTTAATTTTGAACAACGTGAAATTTACTATTGCTTATACTTTATTGTTTTTATATGTTATTGCTGCAATATTATTTTGGGGTTATAGCCTTCAAAAACAAAGTAACATTATTTATAATTTAGAAAAAGAAAAAATTGCTTTATTGCAAAAAACAGATGCTGATATTAGTATCATTACCAAAGAAATTGAAAATAAAAAAATTCGTCGACACAAACAATATCTTGGCGAAGGAGCTACCTTTTTAATAATAATATTAATTACCGCATTTTTTGTTTACCGTGCTTTTTATAAACAACTAAAACTTACAAAGTTGCAACGAAATTTTATGTCAAGTATTACACATGAATTAAAATCTCCGTTGGCTGGCATTATGTTAAATTTGCAAACCTTACAAAAAAGAAAATTAGAAGAAGAAATTCAAAAAAAATTACTTAGTAATTCAATGAAAGAAGCTCATAGATTAAGTGATTTATGCAATAATATTATGTTGGCTACACAAATGGAAGAAAACAGTTTTAATTTCATTAAAGGTCAAACAAATCTTATACAAACTATTGATAAAGTATTGAATGATTTTGAAGTTTCACATGGTGAAAGAAAAATTAATACCGATATTCATTTTGACGAATTAATAATAAAAGGAGATAATACTTTATGGGAATTAGTGTTGAGTAATTTGCTGGAAAATGCCCATAAATATTCAGATATAAAAAATGATATCTCAATATTGTTAATTCAGAAAAATAGTAAAAGAATTTTACAAATAATCGATGAAGGCGAAGGCATTGCTGATAATGAAAAAGAAGAAATTTTTAAAAAATTTTATCGAATTGGAAATGAAAATACTCGTAAATCAAAAGGTACAGGTATTGGATTGTATTTAGTAAAAAAAATTGTACAGTTTTATAAATATGACATTTCTGTGAGAAACAATTCACCAAAGGGTTCTATTTTTGAAATTAATTTTAAATAAAAAAAGTTAAGCATGAAAAACAATCCCTGTGTTTTATTGGTAGAAGATGAAGAAAGCCTAAGCGAAGCACTTCGATTAAATTTAGAATTGGAAAACTATGAAGTAACAGTTGCAAAAGATGGCAAAGAGGCATTGCAAAAATTCAAAGCAGAACATTTTGATTGCGTAATTCTTGATATAATGCTTCCGGAAATGGATGGCTTGATGGTTTGCGAAACCATTAGATTACAAAATGATAAAGTACCTATATTATTTCTTTCGGCAAAAAGTAGTGGTGCAGATCGAGTGGCTGGATTAAAAAAAGGTGGCGATGATTATATGATGAAGCCTTTTAATTTAGAAGAACTTTTATTACGTGTTGATAAATTAATTCGTATTAATAAAAGATTAGAACAACCCAAAGAGATTTCAACTACAATAAATATTGGCAATGCTCTTGTAGATTTTCAGGGACAAAGTTGTATTGATGTAAATAAAAATGAACATAGCTTGACAAAAAAAGAAATTATGTTGCTTAAACTATTGTTTGAAAATAAAAATGAAGTGGTAACTCGTGAACATATTTTAAAAACTGTATGGGGTTATAATGTATATCCTTCAACAAGAACAATTGATAATTTTATTCTGACATTTCGAAAATATTTCGAAGAGGATTCTCGGCATCCAAAATATTTTCATAGTATTAGAGGTATTGGTTATAAATTAACTATTTAAAGTATAAAATTTCATATTAGTTTGATTTTTAAGTATTTTTATAACCATGCTATTAAAAATATATCCAGATAATCCTGATGAAAAAAAAATAAAACAAGTTGTAGAATGCTTGAAAGATGGTGGAGTGATCATTTATCCCACCGATACCATATATGGACTTGGATGCGATATTTATAAAAAAAATGCCATTGAACGAATATGTAGAATAAAAAATATTGATGTAAAAAAAGCGCAATTTTCTTTTATTTGTTCAGACTTAAGCCATTTAAGTCAATATGCCAAAAGTAGTAGTACACCTATCTTTAGATTATTGAAAAATAATCTCCCAGGGCCATTTACATTTATTTTGCCTGCAAGTAAAGAAGTGCCAAAACTATTGATTCAAAAAAAACAAACAGTGGGTATCAGAGTTCCACAACATCAAGTTTGCCAACATTTAATAAAAGCTTTGGGAAATCCTATTATCAGTACTTCTTTAATTGAAACTGAATGGATAGAAGAAATGACAGACCCAGAATTGATTTATGAAAAATATAAAAACCAAGTAGACATCGTGATAGACTCGGGTGTATGTGGTTTTTTGCCGTCTACAATTGTAGATTGCACCTCAGATGTACCCGAAATAATAAGACAATCTTTAGGCGAATTAATAATTTAAAAAAATAATATTTTAGAAAAACACGATAAGATTTCTATTTATTGATAGAATTTCATTATTTTGTTGCCAAATAAGAAATTTATGTTTCAAAAAATAATGCTTTTGGTTTTTTTAATTTCAACTTTTACAAAATTGGAAGCCAAAAAAATAGATAAAAACAGTTCACTGTGGAATTATTATTGGGATATTAAAGCCCATAACAAAGGACAAGTTCACTTTAGTTATGGCTACGGATTTCCAAGAACAGAAACGAAATTATTAAATTATTATAAAAATCAACGAAATTTTGAGTTTAAAGGAGTTGGTCCTTTTATGTTCAAAGCCGAATATGGTTTACATCGAAATTTAAGTATTTTGCTTTCTTGCAATTATACACAATATAACGGTAGTTGGGATAAAGATACCTTTGACGCACGTTGGAATACAAATTTACCATTTAAATATGGCACAGTAATTCATGATATAAGTGCTAATCTTAGATTTAATTATCATTTATTAGTTACACCTCGTTGGGATGCCTATGTTGGCGGCGGTGTAGGTTATAACAGAATGATTTCAAAAGATTATACAACTTACACACCAGACACCGCTTTTGTTTCTCAATTTAAAGCACCTTTTCCTGCTTCTTTTGAAATGACAACAGGTATACGATATTTTTTCCTAAATCGAAATGCCATTTATCTTGAGGCGGGATATGCAAAATCTTTTGTTCAAGGTGGTTTTGTATTCAAATTTAGACATAGAAAAAGAGAATAATTTTACTTATATTTGCACCACATTATTAATTTTAATAAACAAATTTTATGACATCTACATTCTTATCTATATTTGAAATTGGCAATTTGATTGGTTATTATGGCTGTTGGGCTTTTATCATAATAATGGCTTTAGGCTTGCTTTTTACTTTTAAAAATTATTTAAAAGACTAAATAATTTTTTAAAAAAATATCCGATTTTTCTTTTATATCTTTGATAAAAATGAGAATAATGTTGGATAAATCTATTGCCGATTTACGTATTTCATATACAAAATCTACTTTATCAGAAAATGAAGTAAGCAAAAATCCTTTTGATTTTTTTAAGAAATGGTTCGATGAAGCCATAACTGCTGAAGTATACGAAACTAATGCTATGGTATTATCCACAGTTGATAAAAACGGAATGCCACATAGTAGAATTGTACTTTTAAAAAGTGTAGAGGTAAATGGATTTGTTTTTTTTACAAACTATAATAGCCATAAAGGAAAAAATATTGAAGAAAACAACAACGTATCTTTATTATTTTTCTGGAAAGAATTGGAACGTCAAGTACGTGTTGAAGGCACAGTTTCAAAAATTTCTACTTTAGCTTCCGAAAATTATTTTTATTCTCGTCCTATTGAAAGTCAGCTTGGTGCAATTGCAAGTCAACAAAGCGAAAAAATTGAAAGTAGAGAAAAACTTGAAACACAATATAATTTAGCACAAGAAAAATATACAAACGGCAATAAAATTATGATGCCAAATCATTGGGGTGGATACAATGTTGAGCCTACTTCTATTGAATTTTGGCAAGGTAGGGAAAGTCGTTTGCACGATAGAATTTTATATTCTAAAGATGAAAATAATGGTTGGGAAATATGCCGTTTGCAGCCCTAAATTTTATTTATAAATTCGATGTGTATATAATTTTGTTCGGAATAAAAAATGAAAAACTGAAACTCGCAACACACCCATTCCATATTGCATACTCCGTTTAAAATTAATACTGCTAGCGTCTTCAAAATATTTTGTAGGACATGTAACCTCTGCTATTTCAAACCCTGCTGCAAAAATTTGCGATAGCATTTCATTGTCAAATACAAAATCGTCGTGATTATTATTGTAAGAAATTTTTTGTAAAACATCTTTTGAGAAAGCTCTGTATCCTGAATGATATTCACTTAATTTTTGACCAATTAAAACATTTTCAAATAAGGTTAAACAACGATTGAAAAAATATTTGTATAATGGCATGCCACCTCTTAATGCACCTTTGCCTAAAATTCTAGAACCCAAAACCACTGGATAAACTTCATTGGCAATAATTTCGCAAATGGCCGGAATTAATTTGGGTGTGTATTGATAATCTGGATGAAGCATTACTACAATATCAGCGTCAAGTTCTATAGCTTTATTGTAACAACTTTTTTGATTGCCACCATATCCTTTATTTTTATCATGTTCTACAATGTGCAAAATACCAAGCTTTTTTGCAACTTCTATAGTGTTATCTTTACTGACATCATCTACCAAAACCACATCATCTACAATGTCGAATGGAATTTCGTTATATGTCTTTTCTAAAGTTTTTGCTGCATTATAAGCAGGCAATACAATTACAATTTTTTTTCCTCTTAGCATAAGCGATTGTAAAAATACAATTTAAATTTAAATTGATTTTTTAATAAATTTTAAATTAAATTTTTTACCACTTTCATCAATTAATTGCAAATAATAAAATCCTTCTTTTAAAGATTGAATATTAATTTTATTTTCAAAATTTTCTATTTTTCCTTTTAATAAAACTTGACCAAGTTGATTAGAAATAAAGTATTTAACTGTAATGTTTAAATCTTGCATGTATAAAACATCTTCACATGGATTAGGATAAATAGTAACTTTTAAATTATCAACTTCAAATGTATTGGCAGGTGCCACATAAGGTTTTACATATTTGCTTAATAATCTAAGGTATGCAGCTTGATAATAAATTGCCGGTTCAGAAACTTCCCAACTATTGTTTGGCCAATTGTCATTAAAATCTAAATAGGCTTTTTGAAAAGGTTGATTATACGGAGGAGACATTGCACTTTGACTGTAATATTGATTTGGACCTCCTACTAAAAAACCAGGTGCAGGACCATTTGTTGATGTAATTGCATTGTCATAACTTGTGCCATCGGCAAACCAATTATGATAAATTTCATTTACACATTTTTCTGCACCAGAAGAATAGGTATTGCTTAAATAAACAAGACTATTTGGATTTAATCCATGAAAATAATGAAGCGATTCGGCAGCTTTTCGTTTTTGATTTACAGAATCTAATCCTATTTTTTGCGCAGCAAATGCATTATTCAAATTTGAATAATTTGCTACAATTTGATTGCTTCCCCAATGATAAGACCATTCTGGCATAAAAGCTCTATATAAATCTAATGTATTCCACCCAAAATAATAATTCCAATTATTTTGAACTGCAGTTGAAAAGTTGTCTTTATAATCAACAACTACTGTTGGATTGGCATTTGCATTTTTTAAATATAATAAAAACGCATCAACCAATGGAAGATTATATGCTCCCCAATAATTATTTATATAAGATTCAAGAATATAGTAATTAAAATCGACAAAGTTTTTAGCACCCATATCGCCATTTAATTCATATAAATAAATTGATGCAGTCATTAATCGATTAACTTGTTCTACAGAATCAACATCCGCATTTCCAGATACTATACTATAATCATCGCAATTGAACTCTAACGTTTTATCAAAAAATTTCGGTCGAACATAATCCAACGCCGCTTTTGATTTTATAGTTAATGAATCTACATAATTTAATAAAGATGGAAAATTTTTCATCACAATACCTGCGTGTGCCAATACACTTGCAGCACTTATTGATGCAGAAGTACATTCTGGTCCATAATATCTTGGATAATAATTTTGACTTGGAGGAACATTAGTATTTTCACTATAATTTTTACTACCCACTTTTATTGGGCAATGTCCATTGGCTGTAACCATTTTTAACAACCAATCGGTTTCCCATTTTATTTCATCAATGATATCAGGAATGCCATTTCCACTTTCTGGAATATTCCAATCATCGCCAAAAGCTGATGGATTTTCTTGATAAGCATGAAGTAAATTATGCAAAGTGCTATACGTATAAGATACATATTTATTGAAATCTCCCGCATCAAACCAGCCGCCAGAAAGATTTCGCATCAATGAATTGTTTAATGAATCATAAATTGGAAAACAATTTCCATCTTGTTTTGGATTCATAAAATTTAAGCCATCGGTCCATTTTGTTTCTGCATAAGGACTTGACTTAGAACTGTTGCAGCGATTATAAAAAAACATTCTTCCTGCATCTTTAAAAACGTTGTAATAAACATTTTCTCCGATTTCAAATTGAGCAGATTTTTTATTCTGAAACGAATCAAAAACTACATAATTTCCAGGTGTGTTTAATGTACTAAAATCAAACCACCAACCTCTATCACCTGAATAATCATGAATTTTTCCGCTATCCCAAAGTTGTATTGGACCCGAAAAAACAATTTGATTTGTGGCTACATTTTTAACATAAAATGTGCTACTCGGATTATAACTTTGTGAAGCGTTATAGCCAATCTCTGGATTTGAAATTACAGCTACTTTTTCGGCACCTATCAAATAACCAAATTGATCAATATGTATAAATTCACTGAATTGAGCTTTTACATTTGCTGAAATAAACAGCAAAAAAATTATAATAATATTTTTCATAAAAAAATCTTTAGTTTGAAATAGTATAATGTACCTTAAAGAAACCTAAAGGTAAAAAAAGAGTTGCAAAAACCATACCATCAAAACTTAAAATAATTTAGAATAAATTAATATCCTCGTGCGTTATTTCCTTCTATATAATTCATAAAAGCTTTATTCACTACCAAGTTTCCGCCTAGTGTTGGATAATCGCCCGTAAAATACCAATCCCCTTTGTTTTCGGGACAAGCTAAATGTAAATCTTCGATGGTTTGATATATTACTTCAACTTCGGCATTCACATCTTCCATTCGTAGCATTTGAGCTATTTTATTACTAATTTCATCAGGCGTAAATTCTTTATAAATTTTCTTTACAAAGTTTTCGGTATTCAATTTATTGCTTTTTTGTGCTTGCAAACAAGTGGCATATACATCCAGCAACAATTGTTTTTTTCCTTGTTCATTAAGCAAATTTACCGCTGCTTGAAATGCAATAAAACTGCCCATTTTGCTCATGTCTATTCCATAGCAATCAGGATATCGAATTTGTGGCGCACTAGACACAATAATTATTTTTTTTGGTCCCAATCTGTCCAACATTCTGATAATGCTTTCTCGAAGTGTTGTGCCTCTAACTATTGAATCATCGATAACAACGAGTGTGTCAATTCCATTTCTAACAGTTCCATAAGTAATGTCATAAACGTGCTGAACCATTTCATCTCTTGCATGATCTTGAGTAATAAACGTGCGCATTTTAACATCCTTAATGGCTATTTTTTCAATTCGCACACGTCGATTAATCATTTCGCTGAGCTTTTCTTCATCAAAATCTTTGTTCCAATCTGTGATTCGTTTTACTTTAATTTCGTTCAAATAAGCTTCAGCTCCTTTTATTAATCCAAAAAAAGCGGTTTCGGCAGTGTTTGGAATAAAAGAAAAAATGGTATTTTTTAAATCATAACCAATCGCTCGTAAAACTTTTTTTGATAAAAAGCGTCCTAGTTGTTTTCGTTCGTTATAAATATCTTCATCGCTTCCTCTTGAAAAATAGATTCGTTCGAAACTGCATGCTTTTTTTTCTGCTTGAGGCATTATTTTTTCAAATAGCACTTCGCCATCGGCTTTTACAATAATGGCTTGTCCTGGCATCACTTCTTTAATCTCTTCTTTAGAAACATTAAACGCCGTTTGCAAAGCTGGTCGTTCGCTGGCTGCCACAACAAT
>JAGNRR010000156.1 GCA_017988595.1 Chitinophagaceae bacterium | reverse complement strand
ATTATTTATAATATTTTTTTTAATCTAAAATTTGTACTTTTAATTGATTGCCTTCAGCAAATAAATCAATATTGTTTGACAATTCACCTTCAAAATATCCATGAACAAATGTATCAATTTTGTTTGTATATAAATTTTTAACTTCGATGAAATAAGAACCTTCTTGTTTTTCCAAACCCGTCCAAATATACTCTTCTTCGATTTCTTTTTTCGCATCTAATTTTGGAAATGTTTTTGAAATATTTTTAGTTGTCAATTTTACTTCTATTGGAAAAGCATTATCATTTTTGATATATACTATAGTTTGTTTTTCCATTTTACAAGAAAAAAATACAGTAGTTATAGATAATAATAACAATCTTATAATTTTTTTCATATCCATTTATTTCTTTGTTTTAATGAGGTAATATGAGCTAAATGATGATTTCCATGCCATGCATATAAACAAATTAAATCGCACAAACGAAAAACTTTTTGATGTTCAGGATGATAATAGGTTCTTGACCATTCATTTATAGAAACTTTTTCAAGTATTGAATTTATCTTTTTATGTACAGCATATAATAAAACAATTGAATTATTAAATGGTAAAGAATAATCTGCCATGTTAGCCCATTGATCTTCCAAATATGGTTTTATTGTTGGGTTATCTTCAGTTAAAGCTAATTTTAAACGGCATAAAAAATTCATATGACTATCAGCGCAATGATGAACAACTTGGTTTACAGTCCAGCCATTTTCTCTATACACATTATTTAATTGAGTTTCATCCAAAGATTGTAATTCATTCTCCAATCGCATTGGAAATGTTGAAATATCAATAATAAATTTTCTTAATTCTGAATCTGTATATTCCTCCTGAAACATACATTGACCGATTGGATATTTTAATTTTTCTAAATTCATTTTTTATTCTTCTCGTAATTCTTTACCCGTTAAATTTAAAAAAACATCTTCTAAGTTTGCTGCTTTTACTTGTTTTTTTCTTTCAAAACCAGCTGCAACTAAATTATCAATTAAATTATCAGGAGTATCAATAGCAATTATTTTTCCTGCATCTATTACCGCAATTCTATTGCATAATTCTTCAGCTTCATCCATATAATGTGTTGTAATAACAACAGTTGTGCCTTCAAGATTAATTTTTTTTATTAAATCCCAAAGATTTCTTCTTGCTTGTGGATCAAGCCCAGTAGTTGGTTCGTCTAAAAAAGCAATTTTTGGTTTATTAATTAAAGTTGTAGCAATAGAAAATCGTTGTTTTTGTCCACCGCTTAATTCTTTAAATTTATTTTTGGCTTTTTCTTCTAAATTCACATCAGCAAGCAATTCCATAGGATTTATTTTAATATTATATAATCCTGTAAATAAATTTAAAAGTTCAATTAAATTTAAATTTGGATAAAAACCCGCTGCTTGCAATTGCACTCCAATAATTTCTTTAATATTATTTTCATTCCCTTCTAGCAACATTCCATCTACAAAAATTTCACCACTTGTTTTTTGTCGAAGTGTTTCTATGATTTCCAATGTAGTTGTTTTACCAGCACCATTTGGACCTAACAAACCAAAAATTTCTCCTTTTTTAACATCAAAACTTATGCCTTTTACAGCTTCAAAATTTTCATATTTTTTAAATAAATTTTTTACTTCAATAATATTTTCCACTTACAACTATTTAATATTTTTTAAAATACTCATCATAAATTTATTATTCTATACCAACTCTCCTTCTAAATCATAATCAAATGCTTTTACAATTTTCACGTTCACAAAATCGCCTACATTCAATTTCTTTTTGGTATGAATCAACACTTCATTATCTACTTCTACGCTATCAAATTCGCTTCTTGCTATATACCTTCCAGCTTCTTTTCCATCAATAATCACTTTCAAAATCTGTCCTACTTTTTCTTGATTTTTTGCCAATGAAATTTCTTGTTGTGCATCCATAATTCGCTGCGCTCTTTCTTCTTTTATTTCTTGTGAAATATTATCCTCCATTTCATAAGCACTTGTATCTTCTTCATGAGAATACGTAAACACGCCTACTCTATCAAATTTTACTTCTTCTAAAAAAGAAATTACATCATCCACATCTTCTTCAGTTTCACCCGGAAATCCAGCAATCAATGTTGTTCGTAAACAAATATTTGGAATTCGATTTCTTATTTCTTGAATTAAATCAAAAATATCTTTTCTGGTAATTTGACGTTTCATTGCTGCCAACATATTATCGCTGATATGCTGCAAAGGCATATCTAAATAATTACAAATTTTAGGGTTGTTTTTCATCACATCAATTATTTCCATTGGAAATTTATGTGGGTAAGCATAATGCAATTTTATCCATTCGATGCCTTTTACCTCGCTCAATTTTTCTAAAAGCAACGGCAATTTTCGTTCTTTATAAATATCCAAACCGTAATAAGTAAGTTCTTGAGCTATCAGCATAATTTCTTTTACGCCTTTGGCAGCAAGCTTTTCGGCTTCAATAATAATATCTTCGATAGTTTTACTTTTGTGTTTTCCTCGCATCAATGGTATGGCACAAAACGAACAAGTTCTATTACAACCTTCGCTAATTTTCAAATATGCATAATGACTGGGTGTGCTCAAAAAACGTTCACCTACTAATTCCGATTTATAATCCGTTTCGAATTTTTTTAATAGCTGAGGCAATTCCATTGTTCCAAACCAGGCATCAACACCTTCAATTTCTTTTGCCAAATCGCCTTTGTATCTTTCGCTCAAACAGCCAGTTACATAAACTTTTTCTAACAAGCCTTCTTCTTTCAAAGCCACATGTTCCAATATTGTGTTGATGCTTTCTTCTTTTGCTTTATCAATAAATCCACAAGTATTGATAATCGATATATTATAATCTAGTTTTTCTTTTTCATGAAAAACATCAATATCATTTGCACGCAATTGCGCACTTAATTCTTCACTATCCACCATATTTTTACTACACCCAAGTGTGGTAATATTTACAATATCTTTGTGTAATTTTTTTGTTTTCAACTCTTACTTTTTTTACTGTTTGAATTGCAAAAATAAGCAACAAAAAGCGAGTTAAGAGCATAAGTTTTATTTGATTAAAAAATTGAATTATAAAAGACAATTAAAATTTCAGTATTTTTATAATTATAAATCAAAAAAAATCAATTCATGAAAATTAATTTTCAAAATTTTCTTGTCATTTTTTTGTTTTCTGCAGTTCAAATTCAAGCTCAAAAAATAGAAATCTCTTCTGGAATAAATCGAAATCAATTTTTTTCTTTTCAAAAAAGTGAAGGGCATCAACGACATAATTTCACATCAAACTTTGGCTATTCTATTGGTGCAAGTTTTTACAACTATACAATAGACTCTATGCAACACAGAGTTTCAATACGCCTAGACAATTATAAAGGAAAATTTTATTCTACTTCTGGTGCACTAGGAGGCTCAAGTTCTACAGAAGCTGAGGTTGAAAAAACAACTATTGGCATTGCTTATTATCCTATAATTTTTAATGTAGTTAAAAAGTTACAACTAAATCTTGGAGGAGAATTTAGCACTTTAATAAATTCAAAAACAATTGGCTATAAAACTTATTCGGGTTTAGTCTATATTAATAATAAATCACAAATAATTGAAAATGATTCTTTTAAAATTAATTCAAAAAACTATTGGGCTATAAATTGTTTATTTGTTTATGATATAAAAATTAATAAGTATTGGATTTTAACTCCGCAACTAAATTTGCATTTAGGTGTAACAAATGATTTTAAAAATGTTGAAGCAAACATTAAATCATTTCGTCAAAGTGCTTTAATCGGAATTGTTAGAAATTTAAACCAGAAATAAAAAAATTAAGATTATACAATTTCTATTTCTTCAAACTAAACAAGCTATCAATAAATTCAAATTTATTAAAAACTTGTAAATCTTGCATTTGCTCGCCAACACCAATATATTTTACTGGAATAGAAAACTGATGTGCTATGGCAAGCACCACACCACCTTTTGCTGTGCCGTCCAATTTTGTTATAGCTAAAGAAGTTACATCAGTAGCTTCGGTAAATTGTTTTGCTTGTTCTAAGGCATTTTGTCCTGTACTTCCATCCAAAACCAAAAGCACTTCATGTGGCGCATCGGGAATTACTTTTTGAATAACTCTTTTGATTTTATTCAATTCATCCATCAAATGTGCTTTATTGTGCAATCTCCCTGCGGTATCAATAATAATCACATCAGAACCTTTTGCCACTCCACTTTTAATAGTATCAAAAGCCACAGAAGCTGGATCGCTACCCATTTCTTTTTTACAAATTTCAACATCTATTCGTTGGCTCCAAATTGTTAATTGTTCCACTGCTGCAGCACGAAATGTATCGGCAGCACCAAGCAATACTTTCTTATTATTATTCTTAAAATTATAAGCAAGCTTGCCTATTGTTGTTGTTTTCCCGACCCCATTTACGCCAACTACTAAGATTACATACGGTTTTTTATCTGCTGG
>JAGNRR010000155.1 GCA_017988595.1 Chitinophagaceae bacterium | reverse complement strand
GAGGGTTGCCTTAGTTTCGTGGGCGCGGAGATGTGTATAAGATGCAGGGAATACACAATATGAAAAAAATACAACAGGATGGGATTTAGGTGATGCTACTCCAGCTTTTAAAAATTATTTTGAAGGCATAGAAGATAAAAATTTATCAATTTTAATACCAGGATGTGGCAATGCTCATGAAGCAAATTTGTTGCTCTCATTGGGCTTTACTAATATAACTTTAATTGATATTGCGCCAAAAGTAGTAGCGGTTTTAAAAGAAAAATTTTTAGGGAATGAAAATATTTCAATTCGTTGTGGTGATTTTTTTGAACTTGAAGATAAGTTTGATATCATAATTGAGCAAACATTTTTTTGTGCATTACCACCACAAATTAGAGAAAAATATGTCTGGAAAATGCATCAATTATTAAAACCAAAAGGGAAATTAATTGGTTTGCTATTTAATAGAACATTTGAACAAGGACCACCTTTTGGCGGAAATATTGAAGAATATAAAAATTTATTTTATGGAAGTTTTCATCAACATAAAATTGAAAATTGTATACATTCTGCTTTGCCAAGAGCAAATACTGAATGTTGGATAGAATTTGAAAAAAATGAACATGCCGTATTGAATTTATATCAATTTGAAGGAATAACTTGTATGGGTTGTAAAAAAACAATCACGAATAAATTTTTAGAATTAGAAAATGTAATTCAAGTTTCAATATCAAGTGATTTTAAATTGGTTTTAATTGTAAGTAAAACTGAAATTGACATTTCTATTCTTCAAGAAACAGTAAGTTATGAAAAACATTATACACTTAAAAAAATAAATTAAATTTACTTTTTGTAAATTTACAATATGAAATATATAATTTTTATAAGCTTTTTTTTAATTAACACAATAGCAATTGCTCAAAATAAAAAAATTACTTTAGATGATATTTGGCGCAAAGGCACATTTAGACAAGAAGGTATAAGTGGCTTTAAAAGTATGAATGATGGTAAACATTATTCGGAAATTAATAAAAATAATGAATTGGTAAAAGTGGAATTTGAATCAGGAAAATCTGTTTTGACTATTGTAAATTTTGGTGATTTAAAATTTGCTGGGAAAAATATAGATGTTCAAGAGTATGAATTTAATACTAAAGAAAATAAATTATTATTATTTACAGAAGGTGAACAAATTTATAGACACAGTGCATTATACAACGTTTATATTTATGATATTGAAACAAAAAACTTACAGCCTGTTTTTGATAAAAAAATAATGCATGCTAGTTTTTCGCCTTTAAGTGATAAAGTAGCTTACGTTTTTGAAAACAATTTATATTTTTATAATTTGACTAGTAAAGAAACCATTTCAATTACAAAAGATGGAAATAAAAATATAATTAATGGAAATTGCGATTGGGTTTATGAAGAAGAATTTGGATTTACAAAAGCTTTTGAATGGAGCCCAGATGGATTAAATATTGCATATTATCGTTTTGATCAAACAGAAGTTCCTGAATATAATTTTTCGATGTATGAAAATTTATATCCAACAGATTATAAATATAAATATCCAAAAGCAGGTGAAAACAATTCGAAAATTCAACTAGGAATTTATTCAATAGTAAATAAAAAAGATAAAAAAATAGAAGCATTTGGTTGTGAATACATTCCAAGAATAAAATGGAATCATTTTAATAATCAACTTATTGTGTATTGCATGAATCGTTTACAAAACAGACTAGAACTGGTTCAGGTAAATCCAACTACATTTATTAAAACATCAATATTTGAAGAAAGTAATAGCAGGTATATTGAAATAAATGACAATATCACTTTCTTGAAAAAAAGAAATGCATTTGTGTATACTTCTGAAAAAAGCGGCTATAATCATATTTATTTTTATGATGTAAATGCTCAAAAATCAACAGCTATTACTAGAGGCAATTTTGATATTGATGAACTTTATGGAGTATCGCCAAATGAAACAAGTGTATTTTATTCAAGCACAGAAAAATCTCCATTAGAACGAAATTTGTATTCAAGTTCAATAGATGGGAAAACAAAAAAAATAATTACGCCAGAAAAAGGAACTCATGCCATTTCATTTTCAAAAACTTTTGATTATTATTTAGATAATTTTTCAAACTCAACTACTGCACCAATTTATTCAATAAATAGTATTGATGGTAAAACAAATCGGATGCTAAAAAACAATGAAGCCTTAACAAAAAAAATGAAAGAATTTGAATTGTCTCCTTTGAAATTTATAACTGTAAAAAATGAACAAGGTGATGACTTAAATGCTTGGATAATAGAACCAACAAATAAAATTTCAGAAAAAAAATACCCTCTTTTAATGTTTCAATATAGCGGACCAAACTCTCAACAAGTAGCCAATAAATTTCAAGGTGGAAATTTTTGGTGGTATCAAATGCTAGCACAGCAAGGCTATGCAATTGCTTGTGTGGACGGAAGAGGAACAGGTTTTAGAGGCGAAGAATTTAGAAAATGTACTTATAAGCAATTGGGGAAATTAGAAAGTGATGATCAAATTTTTGCAGCAAAAGAATTTGCAAAAATGGATATTATTGACAAAGATAGAATTGGAATTTGGGGATGGAGTTATGGAGGATACATGAGCAGCATTTGCATCATGAAAGGTGCTGATGTTTTCAAAACTGCTATTGCTGTGGCACCTGTTACCAATTGGCGATATTATGATAATATTTACACAGAAAGATACATGCGCACACCACAAGAAAATCCTACAGGATACGACGAAAACAGTCCAGTATTTATGACCAAAAAATTAAAAGGAAATTATTTATTAATTCATGGAACGGCTGATGATAATGTACATTATCAAAATGCAATAGAAATGCAAAATGCATTAATAAATGATAATAAAGAATTTGATAGTGAAGCGTATCCAAATAAAAATCATGGCATTTACGGTGGCAATACCCGTTATCATTTATACAATAAAATGACTAAATTTTTATTAGAAAAATTATAAAAAACTATTTTCTAGAAGCGCTTTTGTATAATTATTTTTTGGATTTGAATAAAGATTCTCAGCATCATTATATTCAACTAGTTCACCTTTTTGCATCACTGCAATATGATCACTAATATGTTTTATAACACCCAAATCGTGTGAAATAAATAAATACGTTAATTGAAATTCCTCTCGTAGCGAAACCAATAAATTTAAAACTTGAGCTTGCACACTTACATCCAAAGCACTTACACTTTCATCGCAAATCAATACTTCTGGCTGCAAAGCCAGTGCACGAGCAATTGAAATTCGTTGGCGTTGTCCTCCAGAAAATTCATGAGGATAACGTTTATAAAAATCGGCTTGAAGTCCAACTTTTTGGAGCAATTCAATCACTTTTTCTTCGCGAATTTTTTTATCAAAAAGATGGTGCACGTCCATAGTTTCTTTTATGGCTTCGCCAATATTTATTCTAGGATTTAAAGAAGAATAAGGATCTTGAAAAATAAGTTGCACTTTTCTGCGATAGGCTTTCCAATCATTCTTAGAAAACGAAGAAATTGATTTTTCTTGAAATAAAATTTCTCCGCTTGAATATTTTTCCAGCCCTATTATTGCTTTACCTAAAGTGGTTTTACCACAACCACTTTCGCCAACCAAGCCAAGTGTTTCGCCTTTTTTTACTATTAAATTTATATCTTTTAATGCATGGAATGCATTTTTATTTTTCGAAAAAAAATTATTATTAGTATTATAAAATAAATTCAAATTTTTTAATTCGATTATATTTTCTTGCTGTTGAATTAGATTGATTTTTTCCTCAAATTCATTTTTACTAATGAAAACTTGTGGTTTTTTTTCAAGAGCTAAAAATTCATCAATTGTATTTAAAAAATGAACACGTTGATTAGGATTTGGTCGTGAAAAAATTAAACCCTTAGTGTAATTTTCTTGAGGTTGCTCAAATAAGGATTTGGTGTCATTTTTTTCTACACATTTTCCTTTGTGCAACACCATAACGTTGTCTGCAAATTCTTTTACCAATGACAAATCATGTGTGATAAAAAGCATTGCCATTTTATTTTTTTGCTGCAACGATTTTAATAAATCTAAAATCGTTTTCTGTACGCTAACATCAAGAGCCGTTGTAGGTTCATCTGCGATTAAAAGTTTTGGATAATTGCATAATGCCATGGCAATCATCACGCGCTGTTTTTGTCCGCCAGAGATTTCGTGTGGATATTTTTCTATCGTTAGAGTAGGATTTGGCAATTGCACTTCTTCAAACCATTGTAGCGTTTTTTCCATGGCTTCTTTATTCGAAATTTTTTGGTGTAATCGAATACTTTCCGCCACTTGTTCACCACATTTTTTTAAAGGATTTAGGCTTGTCATTGGCTCTTGAAAAATCATGGAAATTTCATTTCCTCTAACTTTTTCAAATTCTTTAGAAGTTGAATTTAATAAATTAATTTTCTTATCATTTGAATAAAAAAAGATTTCTCCATTGGTGATTTTTGCAGGTGGCATAGGAAGTAAACCCATAATACTTAAGGCTGTTAATGAT
>JAGNRR010000154.1 GCA_017988595.1 Chitinophagaceae bacterium | reverse complement strand
CTATAACTTTATCGCTTTTAAAACTTCAACTAAAAGATAAAATTCCAAATTTTATTTTTACACTTCATGGTTTATATTGCTATATGCAACTTTCCTTTACTTATTTTTTAATTCATAAAATAGAATTGGATTTCTTATTTTTAAACTACTTTTGAGTAATGAGTAAGTCATTTAAAAATCAACTTTTACAGTATCTTTATTTACGAAAAAAAGATGAAGGTGAAGTAACAAATACGAATATGAAATTTATGCACGGCATGAATCGGATTTCAATATTCATGTTTCTATTTGCATTGCTGGTGATACTTTATCGGTTTTTTATAAAGAAGTAAACTTTACTTTATTTAATTTAACTCATCCCAAATTAATTTTGCTGCACGTTTGCTAGCTCCTCCATCGCCCAATTTTTCTTTCAATATCTTATACTCTTGCTTCATTTGATGCACATGTTCATCTTGCAATAAAAAATTTATTTCTTCGGCTAGTCTTTGAACATTAAAATCATGTTGTATTAATTCAGCTACAATTTTTTTTCCCATAATTAAGTTTACTAATGAAATATAAGGCACTTTCACCAAGCGTTTTGCAATTTGATAGGAAAGGTTTCCTCCTTTATAACAAACTATTTGTGGCACTTCATACAAGGCTGTTTCCAAAGTTGCTGTTCCTGAAGTAACAAGTGCCAATTTGCTTTTTGCCAACACACTTGATATGCCATTTTCATTAATTTTAATATTGTTTTTATTGCCAATTATTGAAGCATAAAACTCATTTGGGATTTGTTTTGCAAGGACTACTTCAAAATTTTCGTCAGGATACAAGTTGCTCATTTCTACAAAAACGGGTAACACTTTTTCGATTTCTTGCTTTCTGCTGCCAGGCAAAAGTGCAATACTTTTTTTATCAATAAATTTTTTTTCATCCACCTTTATAACATCTAAAAGCGGATGCCCAACATAATCGACTTGCATATTTTTTTTTGCAAAAAAATCTTTTTCAAAGGGTAAAATGCAAATTAATTTATCGACATATTTTTTCAATTGCGCTACCCTATTTTCTTTCCAAGCCCAAACTTGCGGAGCGATATAATAAATAATTTTAAAATTTTGAAGCTTTGCCCATTTTGCTAAACGCAAATTAAAACCCGGATAATCTACTAAAATAATTACATCGGGTTGATAAGCTAAAATTTCTTTTTTAATCACCGAAAAATTATTTAAGATGGTTTTTAAGTTTTTTAGAACTTCTACAAAACCCATAAATGCCAAATCGCTTATATTTTTTGTAATCAACACATTTTGCGCCTGCAATTCGCTTCCGCCCCAAGCTTTTGCTTCAAAATTATTGTCTAGCAATTTTAATTCTTTTACCAAATTGCTGGCATGCAAATCGCCACTAGCTTCGCCTGTTACGATAAAATATTTCATCGTTTACAGAAAATTAAATTTGTATAAAATAATAATCAACGCATAAAATAATATGGCGATAAAAATGCCTGTCAGGGTTTTATTTCGTCTTCGGTTTTTGTAATAAGTTATTAATGGAATACAAGCGATTAAGCCTAAGGACAAAATTTTTGGAATTAGGTGTGTATTAGTTTTTATCAAATTTATAAAATCAATCAAAGGAACATTATAAGGCACATATTTAAAAACATAAAAAAGCAACACGCCCAAAATTGGAATTAGTATTCCTAAAAAAAATCCAAAAAAAAGTTGATCTCTATTCATGTTGTAAAGTTAATTTAAATCTATAATAACATTGAACTAAAAAAATGAAAATTAAAATAGGTTTAAATTCTTATATTTGCACTTTAAATAAATAAACTAAAATGAGTAACGGACATTTCAATTTACCACAGCCACAAAACGAAACAGTGATGAGTTTTGCACCAAAAAGTGCAGAAAAAATTGCATTAAAAAAAGCATTAGCCGATGCTAAAAAAATAAAAGTTGATATTCCAATGTATATTGGAAATGAAGAAGTGCGAACTGGTAAAAAATTTGAAATCCGTCCGCCACATGAAACAAAACATTTGCTTGGTCATTTTCATATGGGCGATGCATCGCATGTAAAAAAAGCAATTGATGCAGCATTGAGCGTAAAAAAATCGTGGGAAAATATGCCTTGGAAACAAAAAGCATCTATATTTTTAAAAGCTGCAGATTTATTAGCCACTAAATATAGATACGAAATGCTTGCAGCTACAATGCTTGGGCAAAGTAAAAATGCTTTTCAAGCGGAAATAGATTGCACTTGCGAATTGATTGATTTTTTACGTTTTAATGTTTATTTTTTAAATGAAATTTATCAACAACAACCAGCTTCTGGAATTGGGATGCACAATCGATTAGAATATCGAGCCTTGGAAGGTTTTATACTAGCTGTTACACCATTTAATTTTACAGCAATCGGCGGAAACTTACCTACATCAGCAGCTATGTGCGGAAATGTGGTGGTTTGGAAAGCCGCAAACACTCAAGTTTATTCTGCTAATGTATTTATGAAAATATTGAAAGAAGCTGGATTGCCAGATGGTGTAATTAATTTAGTTCATGCAAACGGACCAACAGTTGGTGAAATTTGTTTTAATCACCGAGATTTTGCTGGTGTTCATTTTACAGGAAGCACTGGCGTTTTCAATTCCATGTGGAAAATAATAGGCGAGAATATTCCTAAATATAAAAGCTATCCAAGAATTGTTGGCGAAACTGGCGGAAAAGATTTTGTAATGGTTCATCCAAGTGCAAATCCAAAAGAAGTGAGTACTGCATTGAGTCGTGGTGCATTTGAATATCAAGGTCAGAAATGTAGCGCAGCCTCAAGAGCCTATTTGCCAAAAAGTTTATCAAAAGAAATTATAAAAAATTTACTTGCCGATATCAAATCCATGAAAATGGGCAGCACCGAAGATTTTACCAATTTTGTAAATGCTGTAATTGATGAAAAATCATTTAACAATATTAAAAATTATATAGAGTTTGCTAAAAAAGATAAAACTGCAAAAATATTAATTGGCGGTAAATGTGATAGTAAAAAAGGCTGGTATGTGGAACCAACAGTTATCGAAACCAGCAATCCAAAATTCAAAACCATGTGTGAAGAAATTTTTGGACCAGTGCTCACCATTTTTGTTTATGAAGATGCCGATTTTGAAAAAACATGTCATTTGGTAGATGAAACATCTGATTATGCATTAACAGGTGCTGTTTTTAGTAAAGACAGATATGCACTTGAAAAAGCAATGCAAATATTAGAACATAGTGCTGGTAATTTTTATATCAACGACAAACCAAGTGGAGCTGTTGTAGGACAACAACCTTTTGGTGGCGCAAGAGGAAGTGGCACAAATGACAAAGCAGGATCGATGTTAAATTTGTATCGTTGGTTGAGTGCAAGAACAATTAAAGAAACCTTTAATCCACCAACGGATTATCGTTATGCATTTTTAGGCGAAAAATAGTTTATTCTTCTTCGGAGATTTCTACAAATTTCAATTCGATTTTATCGATTCTAGCAGCGTCTAAATCGATGATTTCAAACACACAATTTTCATGATGAACAATGTCGCCGGTGTGTGGCATGGCTTGAAGTTTGCTAAGTAAAAATCCTGAAATGGTAGTATAATCTGATACATTTTCTTCGATAATTTCTTTTTGAAAATATTGATTAATCTCATAAATTAAGGTACGTCCATCGATTAAAAAAGAACCGTCTTCACGTTGTATAATACTTGCTTCATCGCCTTCATCTTCATCGGGCAAATCGCCCATAATGGCTTCTGTTAAATCATGCAACGTAACCATTCCTTTTGTTCCGCCAAATTCATCAATTACAATTGCAACATATTGTTTCTTAGCTCTAAAAATATTTAAAATTTTAAAAGCAGGTGTATTTTGAACAACATAAATTGGTGACTGAATAATATCTTCTAATTTGAAATTTTCTTTTTTATAATTTCCCAAAAAATCTTTTACATTCAAAATTCCAAGTACTTTGTCTAAAGAACCATCTCCAACAATAAATTTTGAATGTGCTGTTTCTTTTATTTTATCAAAAATTTCTTCATTGTTATCTTGAATATTAATCCATTCCAATTCGCTTCGATGCGTTAATAATGAATTGGCAGTTTGATCTGTGAAATAAAATAAATTTTGATGTACTTGGCTTTCTTCTTTTTCTAAAACACCTTGATTACCTGCATTTTTTAGCATAAATAATAATTCTTCTTCGCTAATTCTTTCGGCATCATTTTCTTTTATGCCAAACATTTTGATAATTAAACTTGTTGAAAATGAAAGTAATTTTACAAAAGGAAATGTGGCTAAAGTAAAATATTTAATTATTGGTACGCAAAACAATGCTATTGGCTCAGGATTATTCATGGCTATAGATTTTGGAACCAATTCGCCAATTACAATTGAAAAATAAGTAATCCCTCCAATAACAATCAACAACGAAAATGTGTGAGAATATTGTACTAGAAATGAAATTTGTTTTACATAGGTTTCTAAATTATCGGTCAATGTTGCACCGCCGTATGCACCAGCCACAATTCCGATTAACGTAATTCCAACTTGAACAGAGGATAAAAAATTTTCAGGAT